>DUZJ01000063.1 GCA_013349615.1 Planctomycetota bacterium
GAACTCCGGGGACCGGCTCATCCTGCTTGCCCAGGTATGGCTCTCGACCGGCAAACGCACAATCGCAAAATAAAATCACCATTGAGCCGATGCCGTGCTTGTCGGCGATTGTCAGGAATTTATTGAGCCGTTTCTTGATTCCCTGCGGGTCATCCTTCCATACAAGGTACGGAAGGAAAATGCGGACACTGTTGTAGCCGGCCTTTTCGGCCCAGCCTAATTCCTCATTGATGGTCTTAGGGTCAAACGTATCGGCCTGCCACATCTCCGTCATATTTACAGCCGTCCGCGGCAGGTAATTGCACCCACGCAGCGGCGAAACCTTCCAATACCACCGCCACGCCTTCTCTTTGCTCCAGAGATTTCGGGGTGAATTCTTTGTCGCTGTTTGTTCGCTGTAAGCTTGTGTCCCCAGGACAGCTACGCCGACCAATAGTAAGATGATGACCTTTCTCATATTCGCTTTATCCTCCTATCAGAAATTATTCCCATACAGCATCTACTTTAAACTTGTTACTATAAACCTGTAATTTCGAATTTTTTCCCCGGTTCTAAGAATCGGCCTTTCTAATTCATACCTGCCGTCATCAACAATGATTTTCGAGTCGGTCACTTCGATTTTACCAATAACCTCTTTTGACGACTCAAATCTCTTGAGATAATAGTCTTGCACGTCAACCGCCACCAGATCTCCAAGCCAGGTACCAATCATCAGCCAGGAATCGACTTTCGCAAAAACACTTGGTGAAAACCACCCACTGTCGGGATAAAATATTAAAAAATACTCATCGGCTTCGCTGTCGTAAGCCGCAACTCCCGAGCGGTAGCTCGTGTATATCATTGGGCCTTCTTCCAGACGCGGTTTTGCTTTGGAAAAATATTTTGGCCGTCCCTTATATTTTCGGATGGTTATCCTGCCTTCCTGAATCCTGCCGTTGTCTTTACCCCAAAGATGAATCGCAAAATTTGGGTCATCGGCACGCGCTAAAATATCCTCTTCGGATATGTACCCATAGGCGTATTTGATCTTTTCCAGAAACTCACGTTCCTCGGCATAATCGGGATCGTCGGCATTTGCCGACCATTTCACCCCCGGTGGATAGTACATGCTCAGGCCGTCCCAGAACAGGTATAGCTTGATCGGATCCGGCTTGTCCGGTGAGAGCAGCGTCAACCACTTTTCTGTTGCCCAACCATCACCTGAATAACCGACCCTGACCTTAAGACGGCTCTTTTGCCCGTCTCCTTTCAATTCCACCCGGCCCAAAGCCAGATGGTACCGGTCAGGCCAGGGTTTGTCGTCCAGCTCAATCCTCGCTTTTGCTTCTTCGGCGGCCCGTAAGGCTCTTTCATAAGAAGAGCCACTGTCGGAAGCCTCTGCCGATTTTAGCTGTGACGTACCCTCAACGCGGCCTGCGGATTTGACCTTACATCCAGCCGGAAGAAAGAACGCGACCAAAACAAATCCCAGACAAATCAAACGGACAAAAACTAACACACTTCGACCAAATTCTGATTCCACTTTTTATCGCTACTTCTTCAGTTTAAGTCCCGGATACAAATACATAGTTCCCTGAGCCGACCTCGTACACCGCCTTGCCGGCTTCCATCCGCAGAAACTTAACGCCCTCGGACGACGCTGCCGGCTTACCACTTTCAGTAACACTTTCAGCGTCTTTAGCCGGAACGTACACAGTGGCGGTCGTGTTAGACGGAATAGTAACATTGAGCGTGAACGTGCGGCTTTCTATCTTCCAGTCGCTAACGATTTTGCCGTGGATGGATTCGTAGCTTGCCTTTGCATAGCTAAAGCCGCCGCCCGGCTGCGGACGAATAATTATTTGCTTGTAGCCGGGCCCCTTGGTGTCGATACCCGCAACGGTTCCAAACATCCAGCGTCCCACCGAGCCGAAGGCGTAGTGATTGAACGAGTTCATACCCGGGTCCTGGAAGCCCTTGTCCTCGGTCCAGCCGTCCCAACGCTCCCAGATGGTGGTCGCCCCGTTTTTGATACTGTAACCCCAACTGGGAAAAGTATCGTTATTAAGCAGGCGGTAAGCAACATCAAGATTTCCCGTCTGTGTAAGCGCCGGCAATAGATAGCTCAGGCCGACGAACCCCGTCGAGAGGTGCCAGTTCTTTTTCCTGACAGCTTCGAGAAGGTGGTTGGCGGCAAGTTCGCGTTTGTCGCCTCCCAGTAAATCGAAGTACAGTGCCATCGCATAGCAGGTCTGCGTATCGCCCTTGATACGGCCATCGTCAGAAACATACGCCTTATTGAAGGCCGCCCTGATTTGTTGGAAAAGTGCCTCGTATTTTTTCGCATCTTCGTCTTTGCCGATAGCGGCTGCTGTTTTCGACACCAGTCTCGTGCTGTAGGCAAAATACGCCGTTGCAATTACGTCCTTTGGCGTGTTGGACCCGACAGCAACCCAGTCACCGTAACCGTGTGCCGGGCGCAGCAGGTCTTTGCTGTTCTTCTGCAGGTAATCGATCCATTTTTTCATAGATTCGTAGTGTTTTTCGACGACACGCTTATCGTCATAAACTTTGTAAATCGTCCACGGACAGATAACGCCGGCATCACCCCACGCAGCGACGCCGCTGCCCATAGCAACCTTGTGCGGCGCGACATCGGGAAATGCGCCTTCTTTAGTCTGGGCATCTTCCAGGTCGATGAGCCACTTTGTAAAGAACGCTCCCACGTCCATATTATAAGTCGCCGTCCGAATGAAGATTTGCGCATCGCCTGTCCAGCCCAATCGCTCGTCACGCTGCGGGCAGTCGGTCGGTATTTCGATAAAATTGCCCCGCTGGCCCCAGACAATGTTGCGCTGGAGCTGATTGACCATAGGATTCGAGCACTCGAACGACCCCGCCGGCGGCGTATCTGAGTGTACGACAATTCCGGTAATCGTATCAGGCGTAGGTGCGCGAGGACAACCTGTAACCTCCACATAACGAAAACCGTGGAAAGTGAAGGCCGGCTGCCAGACTTCTTCACCTTTACCCTTGAGTATGTACGTGTCCGTGCAGCGTGCCTCACGAAGGTTCTTGGTGTAAATGGTGCCATCGGGGTTGAGCATTTCCGCGAACCTCAAAACTACCTTTGTCCCCGCTCTTCCCCTGACTTTTAGCCTGACCCAGCCGGCAAAATTCTGCCCCATATCGATAACATAAGCACCCTTCTTCGGTTCGGTGAGTTTTGCCGGCTTGATTTGCTGCGTTTCTCGAACCGTTACACCAGGATAGCTCTGGACCTGTGGTTTCAATTTGGTTCCGACCGCTACCGGCTGCCACGCCGAATCATCGAAGCCGGGCCTGTCCCAGCCGGTCATCTCTCGGCGGGCATCGTAGATTTCGCCCATCAGGAAATCCGCCTCAAGATGCGGGCCATATCTTGTCTTCCACGATTTGTCTGTAACAACCGTTTGTCTACTGCCGTTGCTGTGTTCTATCTCCAGTTGCACAAACAGCCGCGGCTCGCTGCCGTAGTGTTCTCTCTTTTTGCCGAAGCCCAGGTAGCCGGCGTACCAGCCATCGGCAAGGATGGCACCGATGGCGTTATCGCCTGGCTGAAGCAGGTTAGTAACGTCATAAGTTTGATAATAAACCCGCCTGGTATAGTCGGTCCAGCCCGGAGTGAAGTAGTCCTCGCCTACGCGCTTGCCGTTGATATGCAGTTCATAAAGACCAAGAGCCGATGCGTAAAGCACCGCCCGCTTGATAGATTTGTCAACCGAAAAGCCCCTTCGCAGATATGGCGGCGGAGGCAAAACCAGTTCCTGTTTCTCGATTTTTCCCCACGGTTGGGCTCCAACTTCGACCATCTCCTCGGCATCGGCCCAGGCCGTATCATCAAAATCGGGTCCCTGCCAATCCTCCTGCTCAGTATTAGATACCTTCCAGAAGTTGTCAATCAAGATCGCCACCGCATCGCCACTTTCAAACTCAACCAGCAGCTTACCGGCAAGTCCCGCCGGATTGGGCGCGTCACCAACATTTGCGGCGGCAATAGCAAGCGTGTTTACACCTGCCTTCAGCCTGGCGGTTACATCCAGCGTGTAAGCAGGTTTCCAGCTCCTAAACTTTCCCGATTCCTGACCGTTCACAAAAAGCGTCCCTTCATTGTCCGCGATAAGCCGGAAACGTGCCCGTTTGATTTTATTATCGGGATTGATTTTGAATTTCCGCCTGAAGAACCGCTTTCCGATAGCAGCGCTCTTTTGTGGCTTGCCCTCTGGGAACCATACCCACCTGCATCCTTCGAGATTAAGCAGGTCGGATTCGCTCTTTTCTCCGTAGGATGGCGGTGCCGGCGCATCATAACCTATCCATTTGGCCTGCCGGTCTTTGGCTTGAAGCAGACCCATTGTCCATAGCGCCGGCCCGCTCCAGGCCGATACCTTGTCGTCCTTGTCCCACACCCTCACCTTCCAATAGCAGCGCATACGCGACGTTAGCTCCTTGCCTTTGTACGCAATGTGAATGCTCTGGTCCGACTTCACCTTACCGCTGTTCCAAAGGTCGGCGTTATTGCGCTTCAGCCTTTCTTCGCTGCTGGCCACCAGAACCTGGTAGGCACTTTGCATCTGGCCCCGCTGGTTTGATTCCAGAATCCAGCACAGCCGCGGCTTGACCACGTCAATCCCCAGGGGATTAACACGGTATTCACAGCGCAGGTTTTTTACTGTAACACCACTGTCTGCTGAAACAGCGCAGCCACTAAAAACCAACATTATTGTCGCCGATAGAATTGTAACCAACCGTCTCATTCTTATTACCTCCACATTATCAAAAACCAATAACAAGTAACTACATTAACACCTACTTTAAAATTGTTTCACCAAAGCAATACCGGCTGCCGGTTCGTCGCCGTTTCCCATGTAGGGCAGCACGCGCAGTCCCGCAATCTCGAGCTTCTTATGTTTGCCCGCTATGGTGTGGCCGACTATCCAGCCGAGAGTTGCGCCAAACACAACGTCACTGGCCCAATGGTCGCCGGTGTCCATCATTCTATAGGCCACAACAGATGCTAATCCGTATGCAGGAATACCTACCTTCGGCCCGTAAAACTCGTGAAGTACAGAGGCAACTGTAAAGGAACTCGAAGTATGACCGCTCGGCCAGGCCCATTTCTTGCCATTGGGAGTCTCATTATCTCTGATACCTTTTAGTCCCACCGTAACCAGCCCCGTCACCGACAAAGCCGTCATCATCGTCCATGCCCGTTCTCTATTAAACTCATCCTGATTTTCAGCGCTAAGCCCATACCAAAGACCCGTGGCCGCAAAATGTACACCCGGATGGCCTATGAAGTTAAAGCTCTCATCCGCAAAACCGTGAAAAGCTGCATGTCTTTCGAGGTGCCCCGCTATGTTCTTATCGGCGTTACTGTGGTGCATTGCAATGCTTGCTCCGCCGGCCATCAACAGGGCGGAAAAATTATCTTTTTTCAAAAACGCATCTTTCGAATCTTCGATAATTCTCCTCGGCCAATTGAGAACATCGGTCTTTGCGGATTCGAGCAAAGGACTTTTCTTCGACGGCTTTTCTGTTTGGCTTGCCTCGTTGGAAACCTCCGCCGAATTTAAGACAGGTGCCTCCAGAGTCCCGCTTCTAACAACCTCCCCGCAACCGGCGGCAGAGAACGAGGCTGCACAGAAAACTACCGGCCAGAATCCATTCCAGCGTAATTTATTCATTTATTGCACTCTCCTTTAACTAATACAATATGTTTCATACGATACGCAATACAAAAAACTACTCCCATTCAATAGTTGCCGGCGGCTTGCTCGATATATCATACACTACCCGGTTGACCCCTCGCACCTCATTTATAATTCTGCTCGATATTGTCCCTAATACCGCGTAGGGAATCTGCGAAAAATCAGCGGTCATAAAGTCGGGTGTCTCAACCGCCCGAACAGCAATAACATTTTCGTAGCTTCGTTCATCACCCATCACGCCGACCGTTCCGACAGGCACAAGCACCGCCAGGGCCTGCGATATCTTTCTGTACAGCCCCGCCGATTTTATTTCATCTATCAAAATTTCGTCAGCGGCCCGCAGGATTTCAAGTCTTTCCGGTGTAACTTCGCCGATTATTCTCACCGCCAGCCCTGGTCCGGGGAAAGGATGCCGCCAGACGATGTCCTCCGGCAGCCCCAGATATTCGCCGACAACGCGTACCTCGTCCTTGAACAAGTCCCGCAGCGGCTCAATCAGCTCAAAACCAAGCTCGGACGGCAGCCCGCCGACGTTGTGATGAATTTTGATATTGGCCGCAGGATTGCCGTCTTTGGCGCCTGACTCGATAACGTCCGGATAAAGTGTCCCCTGGGCAAGAAACCTGGCATTGGTGATATTAGACGCCTCGGACTTAAAGGCCTCGATAAATTCAGAGCCGATTATCCTGCGTTTTTGCTGTGGGTCCGTTACTCCTGCAAGTGCAGTCAGAAACCGCTCAGACCAATCAACGACTCGCAAATCAAAATGAAAATGGTCGCGGAAAGTTGAAACGACATTTTCGGCTTCGTTCCTTCGCAGCAGACCGTTGTCAACGAAGATGCAGACAAGCCGCTCACCTATCGCCTTATGAAGCAGCGAAGCGGCCACCGACGAGTCAACTCCGCCGCTCAAACCGCATATCACTTTAGCTTGGCCGACCCGCCGGCGGACCGCTTCGATTGCCTCGCCAACAAAGTCGCTCATCTTCCAGTCGCCGGTGCAGCCGCAAATATCGTAGAGGAAATTTCTAAAAATCACCGACCCCTTCGGTGTATGCGCAACCTCAGGATGGAACTGAACGCCGAAAAATTTCTTGTTCTTATGTCTTACCGCGGCAAACGGGCACGTCCCTGTAGTCGCCAGCCCGGCAAAATCTTCCCCTAATTGGCCGACCTGGTCGCCGTGACTGGCCCAGACCGTTGCCGAATCCGGCATGTTTGCAAACAAATCGCTCTTATCAACTATCGCCAGTTTTGTCCTGCCGTACTCGCGCTTCTCGGCGGCGATAATTTGGCCCCCTAAAATCTGACATCCTAATTGCATACCGTAGCAGATACCCAATATCGGCACACCAAGCTCAAAGATTTTCTCATCACACTTTGGCGAGTCTGCATCTTTGACACTTGCAGGCCCGCCGGACAGTATCAAGCCCCTGGCCGAAAGCTTCGATAATTCCTCCGCCGTTATATCCGCTGGACAAATCCGCGAGTACACATTGTGCTCGCGGACACGCCTCGCTATCAACTGGCCGTACTGGCTGCCGAAATCCAGGATTGCTATCGTCTCACGCGGCATAATTCGTACCTCGTACCTCGCGATGCGTATTACATATAAATCCGAATATCGAAATTCAAATACTTAAAGCCCAAAGGTTAATGACTGAGTCTTTCGTCTTGCGTCTTGTCATTAGTCCTCAAAGGGTACGGCAGCCGAATAGTTCGGCGCCTCTTTGGTTATCTGGATGTCGTGCGGATGTGATTCGGCCACTGACGCTGCGCTTGTCCGCACGAATCGCGAGTTCTTCCTCAGCTCTTTTATATTTCGTGCTCCGCAATAGCCCATGCCTGCCCGCAGCCCACCAACCATTTGATAAACAAAAGCATCAAGTGTCCCGCGGTATGGCACCCGTCCTTCCACACCTTCCGGCACGAGTTTATCTTTCTGCGTGGAGCTTTTCTGCCCGTACCTTTCCGCCGAACCTTTGACCATCGCCCCCAACGAGCCCATACCCCTGTATTCTTTGAACTGCCTGCCCTTGTAGATAACCAGTTGGCCCGGACTTTCCTTCAGGCCCGCAAACAATGACCCTACCATCACACTCGAAGCCCCGGCGGCAATTGCTTTTGTTATATCGCCCGAATGCTTTACTCCCCCGTCGGCGATGACCGGGATATTGTGCGGCTCGGCCACCTCGGCGCAGCTCATTATCGCGGATATTTGCGGCACCCCTACACCGGAAATTACCCTCGTGGTACAAATTGCGCCGGGCCCGATGCCGACCTTTATGGCATTCGCACCGGCTGCTATCAAATCCTTCGCCGCCGCAGCGGTCGCGATATTGCCCGCAATCACGTCGATATCATACTCTGTTTTGATTTTCTTCAGGGTATCGATAACATTCTGCGAATGGCCGTGAGCGGTATCAAGTACGATGATATCAACGTCCGCTGCTATCAGGGCCTCGATTCGCTCATAGTCGTGAACGCTCACCGCCGCACCGACGCGCAGCCTGCCCCGCTTGTCCCTGGCCGCTCTGGGATATTGCTGGACCCGGTCGATGTCCCTCATAGTAATCAAACCCACCAGCTCACCTCCCGAATTGACCAGAAGTAACTTCTCAATCTTGTGCTTTTGCAGAATTTCCTTCGCCTGCTCAAGGGTCGTACCGGCCGGGCCTGTAACAAGATTACTTTTCACCATTACAGAACTAATCCTGACGTCATAGTCTTTAAGAAACTTCAGGTCCCTCTTGGTCAAAATACCCACCAGTTTTTTGCCGTCGACGATTGGAATGCCCGAGACATTCTGTTCGTTCATCAGCTCCTGTGCCTTTCTCACCGGTTCACCCGGCGATAACGTTACCGGGTCGCCAATCACGCCGTGCTCGCTGCGTTTGACCTTTGTCACCTCTCTTTGCTGCGCTTCGACCGATAGATTTTTGTGAATTACCCCCACCCCGCCTTCCTGGGCCAGTGCTATCGCAAGCGCCGCTTCGGTAACCGTATCCATCGCCGCCGAGACAATCGGGATATTTATCGTGATATTGTTGGTCAATTGTGTGCTGGTATCGGCCTGGCTCGGCACAACACCGCTCTTTGCCGGCAATAATAACACGTCGTCGAAGGTTATGCCTTCAGCAACAATCTTGTTCTTGTCCATTTTCTGCTCCAACAATTATTCGCAGTTTCACTTCGTATTGAACCGGTTAATATAATATCGCTGTAAACCGCCGTCAAACCTATTTTCGCCGGCCGCATGGAACATCTTCGATTTCAACTCACACAGGCCCGTTTTTCTGTGCCTATATTGTGCCGAAGCGAATATAATCAAAAAATTCGCCTATGCAGGATTTTCAGCGCCCATTTTGAGCGAAAGTGCAAGTCTACAATAGTGAACGCTGGGCCGGAGACGTGCAGAAATTGGAAAAGGAAGAGCCGGTGCTACAAAAGCCGGATTTAACGTTAGTCGAGCGAGCTTGCAACGGCGATGCGGACAGCTTCACCGAGTTATGCCGGCGATACTATCCGGCTATGGTTGCCATCGCCCATTCGGTCATCGGCGACAGGCACCTGGCTGAAGATGCGGCCCAGCAGACCTTTGCGAAGGCCGTTAGGAAACTGCCGCAGTTGAAAAATAAAGATAAGTTTGCCGCCTGGCTCGCTGCCATTTGCAGGAATGTCGCGCTGGATTTAGCACGCAGCAGAGGAATGCACCAAACCGCTGATGACCTTTCTATGATAGCGGCAAAAACGCACAAAAGTGATATCACTGATATTGTTAAAGAAGCCATAAACGAGCTTTCGGCCCCGGCAAGAGAAGTTATTTTCCTGCGGTATTACGATGGTATGACGTATGAACAGATTTCTGCGGTGTTAGGAATCTCGGAACAGGCGATAAATGGAAGACTGCGAAGAGCAAAGAAAAAAATGGCAAACTATCTAAGGCATAGTGGTTTTGGCGAGGTGTAATAATGAGCGACAAAAAAGACGAAAAACGGCTGGATGAAATAATCTCCCTTACCATCAACACGGGAAAGCCCCGGTTCGATCCTGAAAAATGGAAGCAAAAATACCCCGAGGAATTTCAAATGCTCCAGTCTATGTCCCAAAAAGACTCCCGCACACGTCAACCGAGTATATGGCGGACAGTGCGCCAGAGACCAATCACAAAAATTGCCGCAGCGGCGGCTGTGATAATAATAGCAATCGGCTTTTTTATTGTTCACCAGCGGCCGTCTGAGCAGGCTGATACTACTACAGTTTCAAAAGTCACAGAATCCCTGCCCGAAATGTTGACAGTGGCGTCACTTAATATCGCTTATCGAAAGGGAGGGTTGGAAGCGGCCGAGGCTCAATTTGAGAAGGTTCATCATAAGCGAAAAACGCAAGCAACCGGTATGTCGGCACAGGAATTACTCGAAGATTTTAATGGTTAAGAATCAGAAAGGACAAAACTATGAGAACGATCGGCAATAAAAGACTGCGGAAGGTCATATATATGACTCTGACACTGCTGGTATCAACTTCGCAGGTCTTTGCCTATCCACCTGATAATGCGGCAGTACTTTATTATCGAGCGTGTCAGTGGTATCGGGCAGAGCCTGACATGGAGCGAATGCTGTCGGATTTGTCGAGGGGCAAGATCGAGCTTAATGAAGAGATAAAAAAACTCGTTAAAAATAATAAACGCGCGATAGATTTTGCAATAGATGCCTCCGGAGTGACAAATTGCGATTGGGGTATGGATTATTCCAAAGGTATGGCAACCGTTCTGCGGCCTCTTCACACATTCAAAAAGCTGGCCACATTGATTCTTGCAGATGCTAAAATCATGGCTGAGAAGGGTGATTATAAGTCTGCGATTGATCTCTGTTTAAGTGTTGAAAGATTTGCCCGGCACGTAAACGACCGTAATATGATGAACTATGTATTTGGCTTAGCAATCAATAAAGAAGCAGATACACATATTCAGGACCTTTTGGCAAATATGCCTGAAGATTTAGAAATGTTGATTTGGCTCAAAAATCAACTGGCACAAATTGACAGTGAGTCTTTTTCATTCAAAAGCTGCGTCGATGATGCGAATGAGGGGGCAATTTTATTTATGATGAAGGATAATATTAAGGGGTTATTGCCCATTGAAAACTGGGAAGTGCCGTCTTCTCTATCGAAGATTGCCGAGAAATGGATTCTTGCTGCCGACGAAGAGTTTTCAGCCGGTAACAGGGCTTATTGGAAAAGGCTTATTGGCAACATCGAAGCCGCCCTGGATATGCCATATACGAAGGCCTATGCTGAACTTAAGAGGCTGTGTGAGAAACCGGAAAAAGATATAATTGAAAATCCGGACGCGACTCTGACTACTCTCTTATTGCCTGCATTTGACAAATCTTACAGTGCTGGAATAAGAGGAAAAAATTTACCCAACGCTGTCAGGGCAGCTATTGAGATTTACATGGTAAAGGCCAAGACAGGCAAACTGCCTGATGCTTTACCCACCGGCCTGCCGACAGATTTATTCAGCGGCAAACCCTTTAAGTATGAAAAAAATGCCGATGGTTTCGTACTTCGCTGCCGGGGCAAGGATTTGAGCAAAGATAAAATCTACGAATACGAATTCAAGGTCAAAAAGTGATTTGCGTATATCCTCAGCGCAAACAGGCCGGGCTTAAAAACTCGGCTTTTTTTTATGCATTTTTCCTGCAAAATAGTTGGAAAATTAGACTAAAATAAGTGAGTCATTCGTTATACCAGTAAGAAACGGCCGTTTCTTTGATTGGACATGCGGATTTGATGGTCGAAGACAAGATACTTGTATGGAAATTTAATCGCGGCAGCAAAGATGCTCTGCGGCGGATCTATGAAAAGTACAAAGATGACCTGCTGGGATTAGCTATCACCCTGTTAAAAGATAGAAGTGTCGCCGAAGACATTGTGCACGACGTATTTGTCTCGTTTGCCCAAACTACGGGGACTTATCATCTCAGCGGAACCCTGAAAGGCTATCTTTCAACCTGCGTTGCCAACCGTGCCCGGGACAGGAACCGTCTAAGGTCGGGAACCAATACCGGGCTTGATGTGGTGGAAGCGCTTGGTTCCAGTTCGGATGGGCCGACGGAACATGCGATTGGCTCTGAGGAATCCGGCCGGTTGGATGATTTACTTGCCCGCCTTCCCTACGAGCAGCGAGAGGTTATTGTCCTGCACCTGCATCAAGGGATGCGATTTCGGGAAATAGCTAAGGCACTTGGTATTTCGATTAACACAGTCCAGAGCCGATACCGATATGGTTTGGATAAGCTTCGAACGATTTTGAATAGTGTGGTGACCAAATGAGACCCAAAGAGAATATAGAAAAATTCGTAAGAGTTAGAAAGCCCCATGTGACAACCAGCCGCCAAATGGACAAGCGCACTCTGGATGACTCGTTTGCCGCTATGGAGCAAACTATCCGGACTAAATCGGCAGAACATAAGCCGAGTGTACAAAGGATAAGCATCCTAAGCAGAATGATAAAACTTACCGCAGCAGCGGCTGTGATAATTGTCACTACAGGTTTAATTGCTGTTTTCGTTGACCGAGGCATAGGAGAGAAACCCGATACTAATACGGTTTCAGAAATTGTGAAATCCCCGGTCGAAATGATGACAGCAATGTCGCTCGAACGTGCTTTTCAGCGAGGAGGAATAGAAGCTGTTGAGGAACAATCCAGGAAGGCTTTCAGGCCGCTTGGATTGAAGCCAAAGAACCTATCTTTTGACCAAATACTCGCAGAATTCAATGGCAATTGTCATAGCACAGGAAGGACGAGACTATGAAAACAATTAAAATCAGAACAATAGCAAAGACGATATTCGTTGTTTTGGCACTGTTTGTATCAGCCACATCATCCTTTGCATACCCGCCCGACAATGCGGCAGTGCTTTATTACAGGGCCTTCATGCTGTATGAGAAACCGGACAACATTGGCCCCAGTTTATGGGATTACTGGAAGGGCAATATTGAATTGAACGAGAAAATAGAGCAATACCTGAAGAAAAATCGCAGAATAATAAACATCGTGCTCGATGCCGCCAGTGTAGACCATTGCGACTGGGGATTGGACTACTCCCAGGGCACTGAAGTCCTGTTGCCCCCTCTTCATAAAGCCAGAGAGATATTCGTGCTTCTTGCCGTCGATGCAAGGATGCAGAGCCAAAGAGGCGATTACAGGAAAGCACTGGGTCGCTGCATGAGTATCTACAGGATGGCGCGTCACCTCAACGAACGTCCAATCATATGCTACCTTGTGGCTGCCGCAATTAACGCTGCGAACCACAGATGCATGACCCTGATCCTCTCGGATATGCCGCAGGATATAGAGACCTTGACTTGGCTGCGAGACGAACTCGCCGAGTTCGACAGGCAGCCGTATTCGGTGAAACCGGCCCTTCGGTGGAAACGCGAAGCGGGAATCATCTCTATGTCTCTGGAGAAAATTGACAATGCAGTGCGTTCCGGCCTTGACGATGGCCCTTTCAAAGAACAAGTACTTAAAAAGATTCTTGAGGCTGACAAACAGTTTTTTGACAGAAACAAAGCCTACTGGAATAAATATATGGAGGCCGTTCAAGCTGCCTTCGACTTGCCGTACTCACAAGCGTATTCAAAACTTAAACAGTTGGACGAGAAACCGGCGAAGGAATTTAGTAAAAATCCCGACGCAACTCTGACTGCTGCTTGTTCACCTACATGGTTGAAAATTTACACCCTGTCAACAAGGTTGGGAAGCCACACTAATGCTATTAAGGCAGCTATTGAGATTTATATAATAAAGGCTAAAACAGGCCAATTCCCCGATGCCCTGCCCACCGGCCTGCCGCCAGATTTGTTCAGCAGCAAGGATTTTCAATACGAGAAAACGAAGGATGGTTTCGTACTTCGCTGCCAGGGCAAAGACTTGGCCAGGGACGTAATTCATCAATACGAATTCAAGGTTAAAAAGTGATATATTATTTTGACAGACAAAATAGGCCGGGTCTTAATGCTCGGTCTTTTTTTCGTGCGCTGCTGCCATCTATCATAAGTTGTACGGTTCGACCATCCGGTTGTGCGGCTTGAAGTGATACCGGCACTGACTCAGCGGCGTTCCGAGCACCTTTATTTTGTCAAGGTTGCCCTGCCCCATGCCCGCCTCGGCCATCGCCGTCAAATACATTATCTTCTCCGGGTCAAATCCCATAATCTTTGTTGCCAGAATGTCCATGGCCAGCGGGTCCATACTTGCAAGGGCGATTCTTGTATCCACCGGTGTTCCACTTGTCGGTCCGTTGCCTTCCATAGCCACAAAGCCGTCGATAACACCTAAGTCGGGATAAATCTCCTGTGCCAGATGGAACATATTGTAATGAAGGACCGCTTGAGCCGAGAAATTGTACGCAGCGTGGGTCAGCCCCTTATCGTTCTTTTTGTAATCGTTCAGCGGCGCCCCAAGCAGAACGTTTTTCAGGGACAGGGTCGTCACTACCCTGTCGTGGGTCTTCATCTTCGCAGCCGAGATGATGTACAAGTCCGGGTCTAAGAATGTTGAGATAATGCGAATCGGTGTCGGACGGTGGCCCCGGCCAAATACATAACGATACTGCCAGCTCTGGCGGTTGAGGTCGACTAATTTAACTTTGTATTCTTTCTCTAATGGCAGATACCCGTAGTTCTTAAACCCGTCAAACGTCCCTTCTTTGGAAATTGTCGATTCTCCAATAGTAATCCGGCCCTTGTAGTGCGGCTTTAGAAAATCCAGTATCCCTCGTACCGCGTCGACATGTGTAGCTGCAAGCTGGCGAGAAGTGATGACAAAGTTTGGCTTAATTAAAATTTTCTTTTTGCCTTCGAGGGAACCAAGAATCTCATCCTCAATATTTTTTAGTGCTTGATATGTAATCTGGCGCCTCTCGTTGCCCTTGACCAGACTCACCTTTGCCGGCGCTGCTGTGGTCTTGAACAATTGCCCCTTTTTGAGCAATGGACTTCCCGGCGCTGCCTCACTGACGGCGGGGCCAAAAGATTTACCGCCAAACGCAAGACCCATCGCCCCTATACCGATACCTTTAAGAACTTCACGGCGATTCAAATGCTTCTTATCACCTGCCATTACAAGAGCCTTTCCTGTTATCATCTCCCCCTTTTCGTGTATTCCGTAATCTTCTCCTATCGAAATTTATCTGCCTTTATTCTTCTGTTGGGTCATACCCCTTGCCGGCGTCTATGAGCTTGTGTTCCCTTATCTCATCTTGCGAATACGAACCTCAATACCTTTTGAATCCTTCAATAGATTAACGAGCAAGTGTGGGTCCGTTTGTCCGTAGTGATATGGGTACAGAATCTTCGGTTCGAATGCCTTTGCCGCGTCCGCCACCATCTCCGGCGTCATCGTGTAGGGCACATTCATCGGCAAGAATGCGATATCAATTTTCTTTAATCTTTTCATCTCCGGTGTGTTCTCTGTGTCGCCGGCCAAATACACTCTCTTGTCACCGAAAGTTACCACATAGCCGTTACCCCGCCCCCTGGGATGGTAAGGCGTTCCGTTAGACCGCTTATGTACGATGTTATACGCAGGTACGGCCTCGATTTTCAGTCCCTGAACGGTTCGTACATCACCATTCTGCATGACAACACCGCCGGCAACTCTTTCTGCGCAGGCCTTAGTCAATACAATTTGGGTTTCCTCTTTTTGAAGCGTCTTTATAACTCTCGTGTCAAAGTGGTCGCCATGTTCGTGCGTGACTAAGATAAGGTCGGCCTTGGGCATATCGGTATAGTCGGCCTCTCTGCTCACGGGGTCTACGTGACAGACCTTGCCTTTGAAGTTAAACATCAATGTTGCGTGTCCAATAAAAGTAATCTTCAGTTCACCGGCGCTTGTTTCGATAATATCTCTTTCAAACCCCAGCCCTGTCTCGGTCGTTTTTCGCTCGATGCCTTTGACCCGCATCCGGACGCAATACAGCGAGGTTCTGGCCGTGATAAAGAGTGTCTGCCCGTCTTTGCCGCCGAAACAGACGTTGGCAGGCTTTTCGGGGACCTTGATGGTTTCAATTTTTTCGCCCTTTTTGTTGTAAACGGCTACTACTCTCGTTGTCAGGTAGACATTGCCCTCGTTATCAATCGTCATCCCGTCGGAACCTTCCGGAGCGAAAAACTTTTTGTTCGATAGCGTTCCATCTTTATTGACGGTGTACACGAAGGTCTTTTTCCCGCCGTGGTCCGTTACGTAAAGCAGTTTGCCGTCAGCAGTGCCTATTATTCCGTTAGGCCTGACCATATCGTTGATTACACGGATAAGCCTTTTGCGGTCGGGCGTAAGATAATAAACATGTTCGCCGTCCTGCTCCAGGTTGTCTCTGCGTCCGTAGCTGGGGTCGGTAAAGTAAATACCGCCCTTCAGGTCAATCCAGAGGTCGTTGAGACTGTTGAATCGTTTATTTTTGTACTTTTCAGCTAATACCGTTACATTGCCTTTCGGTTCGATGGACACTAACCGCCGTCCGCTTCCTTCACAGGCCAGGAGATTTCCCTTCTTGTCGAAGTAAAGACCATTGGACCCGCCTGAGTTTTCGCGAAAGGTTGACAGCGTACCATTCAGCGACCACTTGTGGATTCGATTATTGGGGATGTCCGAAAAGAAGACATTGCCCTCAGCGTCAGCCGCCGGCCCTTCCGTAAACCTAAAGCCGCCCGCAAGTTTTTCAACTTTCGCGCCAACTGCAACAACACTTGCTTTTGCAGCACTCCAGCTTGTTGCCGCCACTACAAACAACAACACCATCGAAACATACCATTTCCTCTTCATCTCAATCTCCTTTCACTTTTCAGACCCTAAAAATACCCTATATGGACTTCCACAAAGCCCTTGATTTACCCACACACTCGTTGGCATATTATACCACCGCCTTTATACCTCTTGCAAGACTTCCAAAGCCAAAAGCTGCCGTTAGGTGGAATTCGGACCGGCTTCAGTCTTTTAGAATTCGGGCCGAAGTGAGTTGATTCCGGTAGATATTCATATTACCAACGGCGTTGGTTTGACGAACAGCTTTGCCGCGGTCGGCGTGCAGAAACCGGTTATGGTGTATCTCGGCACTTTGGGTCGGCCGTCCCCGAATCACGATTGCCGGAACTTGTGTTGCTTTGAATGTATTATGATGAATTTTGATTAAGTCTCCGGCGATATCAGTCCCGTCTTTTCGGTCCCTGCCGCCGTGCATATCGAAGCTGTGGCCGTTGGCATTTTCGAGAACAAGATTATAACGAGCTTCGTAACTGGTGCCGGGCCTGCCGGTGCCGGCGATATGGTGACGGCAGAAGTCGAAGAGGTTCGCTTCGATAAGGGCGTCTGCTTGGTCGAGGCAGACACCGTATCCCAGACCGCTGCGCTGATTGTGGTGGATGTAGTTGTGATGAATGTGCGCCTTCGAGGCCCCACGCTTAAGAAAGACCGCTGCGTGACTCCACGCCCAGAGTTCGCAGTTGTCCACCTCAAGGTGCGGATGCGTCGAGATTATCCCATCGGAGTTCGGAATACTGTAGTATCGTCCTTCCCTGTGCAACTGCCGCATCTGCTCGGTCCTGCGGTTTTGGTCCGGCCCGCGCAGGCGCAGGCCGGTAACACGTACCTTCTCACCGCCGGCTAAAAAGAGAGGCGAGGTCTTAAGCTCATTACTGTATAACAATGCGCCCTGTGAGTTTTTCTGTCCCCGACCACTTGCTACGGTTACACCGCCGGGTATGACAATCTTTTGCTTACCCGTCAGGTCTATCTCGGCCTTCTCGTCCACGTAAACCACCTGCCCGGCCTTAGCTTCTTTAAGAGCTGCGAGTAATCCTTCCAGGGTCTTCACTTGGTAATCACCCTCTGTTACCAATCGCCGGTATCCTTTACCGCCCCCGATAGGGTCTCCCGTAGGATTTGTATCGGCCCCAAAACTTTCTTTTTCAACTGCCGCCTTTGACTTTACTTTCAACTTCGCCAGATAAATACTTGTCTTGCCCTCGTGGCTGGAGTAATAGCTGACATAAAGTATGTCCTTATACCAAACCAGTCCCGGATAGCTCGTATCGCCGCCGCTGGGTAGTTTCAACATTTTGGTCATTTTGCCGTTTTTGACATCAATATATGTTAGCCCCGTTGCCGCCCCGCCCTGGTGCATCCGCCCCGCACCAATCCAATGGCCGCCGGCTGTCCGAATGAAGTTTGGACCGCCGAAGCCGTTGAAACCCGCTCCAAGGTCGTGCCACCGCCACTTCTTGTAACCCGGCTTACTCACTCCCAACATCGCGCTGCTTGATTCTTTGCCGCGCCGGTCCCGCCGCACGAGCGCATAACAAGTATCATCCGTGTCAAAACGCAGCGTTACTTCAGTCGGATACCCTGTGCCAAAGAGCTTATCCACGTGGCACTGGTAGTCTATACCGTTCTCGCTCACAAGCAATTCGAGGTAGGGCATCCTTTCTCCTGCTGCGTATGAAACGCCGTATGCTTTTCCTTTGTGCCAGGTAACACACCACAGCCACCGGCCAGGCTCGACGACTATTCGCGGCTTAGTCCATTGACTGCCGTCTTGTGAAAAACAAACAAAGGAACCGGTCGGCGCACCTTGATTGTCTTGTTTTCGCGGAGCGACGCCACCTAATAGCATTAATCTGCCATCCGGTGTTACCGACAGGTGCGCATCCCGCAGGTCATAGCCTTCTAACGCAACCAGGGCTGCCGACTCCCAATGATTTGCGTCTTTAGATTCGAGGAGCCGTATTTTGCCATCGGTCGAAACGTGCCCTCTGCCCACGCGAAACGCGCAGTAAAACCGCTCATTCCAGCGGACCAAATCCGTAAACGCATTGTGCGGCGCCCTGTCCCATATCTTCTTGGCCTCAACCACTTCCACCGTAATGGGAACAGCCCCAAAAGCATACGAGGCCCCAATCAAAAACAATACAGCCAAACCATACAATTTCCTATTCACTTCTATCTCCTTCTGCGTTTGAACCGCTAACTCTATATCAAGGTTCAGATTTGACAATTCCAGCAGCTTAGTCAATCCGCTATCAGTCTTTCCCTGTCGGCACGAGCCGTTTCAACTCCTCAAACCAGTTGAGCACAACGTTGATTTGCGCAGCGGGTTGCATTTCTCCCTCTTCGATCAGTATAAAGAAGTCGCCCTTCGGACTAATGTCATAGTTCCGCCCCCAAAATGACGAGCTCCATAGGAACCTCCCCTCAAACAGCAGTTCCGGGCTGCCGATTTGAACCGTCGGCTCGGTGAGGATCGAGACCTTAAAGAGCTTATCCCCAGTGTCATCTCGATAGTACAATTCTTTCTCGGAAGGATCCCAAACAGGCTCCATGCCTCCGTCAGTCGTTACCGGGATTGCTCCTCCCGGACCGGGATAGGCCTTTATGTAGATTTCTGCTCTACCCGACTCGTCCGATGAATATGCGAGCCATCGGCCGCTCGGCGAGATCATAGGGTGGAATTCATTGAAACGAGTGTTGATTAGTGGCTGCGGCGTACCGCCTGCATCGTAAGGTAACATCGCGATGTCCGCACCGGTGTTCGGATCAACAGCCTGTATGATAATCAGTGTTTTGCCGTCATCGGCCCACGACTTGGGCAGTAGATTAAGTTGGTTTGTGTGTTCGGTCAGACGTTTCTCCTGAGCGCTGCCATCGGCTGGTTTTGAGTACAAGTCCATGGTCGCTCCTCCCAGGCTTGAGTTGAACACGATTTGCTTGCCGTCCGGGCTCCAAATCGCCCAATAAGTGTCTCCTCGATCATCGGTAAAGCGAAGCTTCGAGCCCCTCACCAGTTCAAAGACCCACAGTTGTGGTATTGGTTCACACTCAACGACCAGCAACCTCTCTCCGTCAGGTGAGATGCGTGGCGACTGATAGTCTCCCAGCGGGAAAGGCAATGCTTCAACTTTGCCTGTCCGGTCTACCCGAACGAGTCTACCGTTCGCCGCTGGCACAGCACCTCCAGGAATATAGACCAGAGAGCCATTTCGGGACACGCTGAAGTGAGCACGTTCATACCATCCGGATAACATCACACCTTCGACGACGGGAAGCGGCGGGCCGGTCACCTTCATCGCTTTAAGATCAAATGGCACTGCGATTAGGTCTCCTGCCAAAGAATAGATTAAATGTCCAGTTTGCACATAGTGTGCGCGACTGCCTCGCTCGATGAGCGTCCTGTACTGACCCGTTTCGAAAGAAAACGTGGCTATAAGGTTCTGACCCGGACTGGAAATGGTGAACAGCACTCCCTTGCCCTCCGGTAGGATATGAGGATACAAATGCGAATGTTCCCGTTTTCCCCTTGGCAATTTCAATGCAGTTGTCAGTTGCTTGGGTTCTCCTCCGCTTGCCGTCACTTGCCAAAGCCCATATTTCTGCCCATCTGCGAATACAATAGTATCGTCTTCAAGCCAGCACCCTTCTCCTGAGAGTTGCGTCTCGCAAATTGTTTGAGGGGCTCCGCCCAACAGCGACACTTTCTTCAACTTCCCCTCAGCGCAAAAACCAATCCAGTTTCCATCTGGCGAGAAAAATGGGGCCTGGGCATCCTCTGTGCCCTGAATTGTCTTTGCATCGAAGTCTTCCAAAGAGCGAAGGCAAAGGTGGTTGCTATTACCCCGGCGAACGACATAGGCCAGTCGCGTTCCATCTGGTGACAGTGCCACTGCAGATCCGACCCCTATGCTCGCTATGGACTCACCTTGCGGCAAGTTAATGACAAATCGGCTAAGTTGTGACTTGGGCAGAGAACTGGTACGCCAAGGATTCCAGAGTGCCAAGCTTGTCACGACCGCAACCACGATTAAGCAAGCTGCTGCCCACACGGCCAATTGGCGCGGAACTCTCGGATGTGAGATTCCCAACGAGGTAGTGGTCACTGGCGGTGCGGTCGCCGACAAGTTCAGCTTTTCGTCGATTTCAATGACCGCATCGCCGATATGCTGAAGCCGTCGATGCCGGTCTTTCTCCAGGCAGCGACGCAGCAGAACCAGGATATTTGCCGGCGTGCTCTCCGGCAGCACCTGCCAGTCAGGCTCACGCTCGAGGATACCAGCCATTGTGTCGGAAATCGTCTCGCCTTTGAACGGAACTTTAGCCGTCAGCATCTCGTACAGCACGCACCCGAACGACCAGATGTCACTGCGCTCGTCGGTCGGCTGACCGCGGGCCTGTTCCGGACTCATATAGCTCGGTGTGCCCATCACCTGGCCCGGCTGGGTGATGGTGCTTTGCTGGTCCAGAGTTTCACCGCTAACTGCCTTGGCTAAGCCGAAATCCAGAACCTTTACCTTCCCTTCCGGCGTTATCTTGATATTGCCTGCCTTCAGGTCGCGGTGGATAACGCCATGCTCGTGTGCCGCCGCCACCGCCTCGGCAATCTGCAGCCCAATGGTTAGTGCCTCTTCCAGCTTAAGCCTTCCACGCCGGATTCGCTCGGCCAACGTGTCACCGGGAATGTATTCGAGGACCAGATAGCCGACGCCCTCGGCTTCTTTGAGCTCCTCGTAGATAGTGGCGATGTTCGGGTGATTCAACGATGCCAGGACCCGGGCCTCGCGCGCGAAACGCGACCGCGCCTTTGGGTTGTCCATCAGCGCAGCCGGAAGGCTTTTGATAGC
>DUZJ01000064.1 GCA_013349615.1 Planctomycetota bacterium
ACCGAGCCGTCATCGCCCCAGGCGCAATTTGCTGTGCGTTTACCGGTATGAATTCGGCCCAAAAGCTTACCCCCAGGTGTAATAACGTATACCCCGCCGGGGCCGGTGGCGAATAGGTTTCCATCTTTATCGACCTTTAGGCCATCAGGACCACCCGGATATTTACGCATTAGAGGTCTGAAGTCGTATAAAACCTTTCCGCCGACCAGGGTGCCGTCTGATTTGACCGGGAAAGCCTTTATGATGGGGTCCGCGGAATCAGATTGTGCCACATACAGGAACTTTTCGTCCGGCGAAAAAGCAATTCCGTTCGGCCTTGTCATTTCTTTTGTGAGCAGAGTCAATTCACCAGAGGCAGAAAGACGAAAAACGCCGCAGAAATCCAGTTCCCGCCTGGGGTCCCTTGCTCCCTTTGGCAAACCATAAGGTGGGTCTGTGAAATAAATGTCACCATTAGATTTGACGGCGGCATCGTTCGGACTATTCAGACGCTTTCCCTTGTAACTATCGACAAGAGTTTTCTTGCCGCCTTCTTTTTCCAGTCTTGAAATGCGCCTGTCACCGTGCTCACAAAAGATGATGCGCCCCTGAAGGTCCAGCGCTAAGCCATTACTTCCCGGCTCACGGCCGTAATCTGCAACGCCGGTATAACCGGAAGGTTTCATGAATAGACTAATACCCGCTCCTTCCTTCCATTTCATTACAGAGTTGCGTGGTATATCCGAGAATAGAAGATGACCGCCGCCGGCATCCCGGACCCACAAGGGGCCTTCAGACCATTCAAATCCTGAGGCCAGAAGCTCAATCCCGGCGTCAGGTGGGAGCAATTCGTTTATAGATTTTTCAAGTCTGACAATCCTGCCGGTTGTCGGGTAGGCCCTCGACCCTCGCGGCAGGACACGCTGAGAACAGACGAGGGTGATAATCATAATGGTTAAAAAGAAAAGTCGGCGTCTTATCATTCGCTTCATATTCAGGCCCCTTATTCAGAATTATCTATTACTCTTATTTCTACGGTTCCATACACCCGCCTGTTAGAGACTCATTGGAGTCGCTGGGCAATGATAACACGAATTGCACGCAAGGTGAACCACAAAAGCGCCGAACTGCCGGCACAGAAAATATGCGTTGACGTATATTACATAAAAAAACAACTACCGGTGGAAAATATTCGCGAAGGTTTATTTTATCAACAAAATATGGTATTCTGGCGAATGACGAGCTTGACGTTGGAGCCAAATTAACCTTTTAATGTCAAATTCAGTTTCCATATTTTGCACAGAGAAAAGCTGATGAAAACAATAGACCTACGCAGTGACACTGTTACTTTGCCAACGCCGTCGATGCGGGAAGCCATTTATCGGGCTGAATTAGGCGATGACGTTTTCGGCGAGGACCCGACAACCAACCGTCTTGAGAGAATGGCTGCCGAGCGTATGGGAAAAGAAGCGGCAATGCTGGTCGTCAGCGGGACAATGGGAAACTTAGTGTGCCTGCTTACCCAGTGTCAACGCGGTGAAGAGGCGATTCTTGGTGATAAGTCGCATACGTTTCTTTACGAAGCCGGCGGTATGTCAGCGCTGGGTGGAATACATCCGCACACTGTCCGCAACCAACCTGACGGCACGATGCAGCTGACGGATATCGAGGCAGCTATTCGCGGCGATAACGTGCATTTCCCACGTACCCGGCTTCTCTGTTTAGAAAACACCCATAATCGCTGCGGCGGCTCTGCTCTTACGCCTGAATACACCGATGCCGCGGCGGCATTGGCCAAAGATAGAGGTATTTGGGTGCACCTCGACGGCGCCCGGATATTCAATGCGGCAGCGGCCTTAGGTGTTGACGTCAAGGAACTAACTCGAAACGTCGATTCACTTATCTTTTGCCTTTCAAAAGGGCTTTCAGCGCCGGTCGGCTCTGTAGTATGCGGCTCCCGTGATTTTATTACCGAGGCCCGACGAGTCCGTAAGGTGTTGGGGGGCGGGATGCGGCAGTGCGGTATAATCGCAGCAGCAGGTATTACGGCCTTAGAGCAAATGGTGGATAGAATAGCTGAAGACCATGCAAATGCCCGGCGTTTGGCCGAAGGAATTGCCCGCATCCCGGGACTGGCTATTAACCGGGAAGGCACACAAACGAACATCATCTATTTCGAGCCGGTCGACGAGCAACTGACAGCAAAGACGCTTGTGAAAGAACTTGGAGAGAAGGGAATTAAGTTATTGCAGATAGGGCCGAGTCGGATTAGAGCAGTAACCCACTACGGTATCACTGCCGAAGACATTGATTTGACCCTGGCGGCCCTGGGAAAGAAAATGCAGAAGTCATAGGCGAAAGCTGCGGATTAGCCTTTTCAACGATAAGGCTTTGGAGGCGGGTCGAGCCATTTGACCACACGATTCTTGATTGCCCATGCTGTAAAGAAATTGCCGGCTGGATTGTGATGGCCGATATAGTATCGCCTGAGATATGTATTAATATCTACCTTGAACTGTTTATAATAAGCCCTGAAAGAATCACGCATATCAATGACAGGGTAGGGTTTGTTTTTGAGCCAATCGACAAAGCTTTGGTCGAATCGCGGCACGCCGCGCAAGTCATTGGCAATGTTACCTTGTCCAAAAGAGAGCATAACCATCAGTTTTTTGCCGGTTCGTTTAACAAACTCTTCGGTCCAGGTAACAATGTTCTTCGTGGCGTAGAGCGCAGCTTCAGTGTGTATCTTTCTAACCTGCCGGTCTGCTTTGAGAGCAGCGACGTCTTCGTAAGGTATTCCGGAGTCCCGCGCAATCGCCTTGACCAGCTCTTTTGAGACTTTCCCGCCGGCCCGCATAGCCAGGACTCCATGCACAACAGTGTCGTCTTTGAACGTTTGCCAAACGAAATCTTCGTCGCAAAGTTTATAAACATCCTTTGGCGTTCGGCACAAATTCTCAACCTGCTCACATCGGCCCTGCTGTACGTTCACCCGCAAATAAGGCAAGGTGAAACCACAAGACGTGCGTTGGCCGAAGCGGATGGACCGCCAGGAGTCTAAGTTGCGAAAGTGATCATCGTCCCAGATGTTAAGGACAATGTATTCGGCCGGTTTTTTCTTCTCGACCTTGAGCATACGCCGATAGGCCTGGTAGACGCTGTAGCCGCCGACGCCATAGTTACGGACAGGCTCTTGTATATGTGCCGCTAAATATTCCTGCCAGGTCTCACCATCACTGACCTGGTCGCAGTGTGTAAAGCTGTCGCCATAAGTATGGATACGACAGGGTCTATCAGGGAAGCTGATAACTTTGCGGGCCCCGTCCCGTTCATAGCTGTAGAAGCCTTTCGAGCCATCTACGCTGCGAGTCCGGATAGAATCACAGAGAATCCACCCCAGTTCGGAATCGAACGTCCAGCCCTGGTTTTGGCTGAGTTTTTCGGGACCCTGCCGGCCGCTGATGAAATCTTTAACCTGCTCCCGCGTGGGCATCAGTGAACGCAGGTAGTCTCTGACCCGACCCTGGTCCATATTGCGGTCAATACCCTTAGCGTTGTTCGTCATACCGAGGGTGATGGCGGTTCCAGCCGCTCCGGCAACTGCCGTTAGAAAGTCACGCCTTCGCATATAAAAACCTCCTGTATAAACACCTTGTTCCGGTATCTCCAATATAACTACTGTCCAGGCACGTCACCGAACTTTACAAATAGTCATAATCCCCTAATCAGTCGATAAAGCCAGAGCATTTTGCACACGCCCGGAATCCGCAATCCCGCTCTTCTCGCACGGAGTAAGAGGATAGAAAACAGACAATCTGATTTCTGACATCTGACATCTGACATCTGCCCGGCCGGTCTTGAGCCGGTTGTAGAAAAACTAAAGAAGCTTTACGGGCTTTCGCCGCTCAAAGGCACACCTCGCATGACCAATCGGTCAAAACGATAAGGCGATTCTCCCGCCGCCCATGCCATCCCACGCAGCAGCAAGATGCGGAAATATGGGTCGTCAAACGTCCAGGTATAGTGCCCAAGAATACAACTAAAGACCCGCCCTTTGCCATACTGATAGGCATAAAACATCGGCTCCGGCCTGGTCTTGTCGGAGTCTCTGCTGATGGTTTCATCGGAAGTCGCCAATATCGTGACCTTGCTGCGGTCTCCCTTGAGAGGCCAATAGGCTTCATCGAGAAAGTGAATCGTCCCGGGCAAGCCAAGGCAGATTGGATGAGCCGGAGCGGCAATCTTCAAGGCCATCGGACCATGACGCCAGCGCGTATAACCATCTTCCCACGCCAATCCTATGAGCTTTGTTACCTGTTCAGTTATGTCCTTACCCTTGGGAATAATCACGGCCGGGTGCAGAAGGACAAAACCTCCACCACGCGACAAGAACTCTTCCAGGTCCTCGAGTCTTTGCTCGTCCCACTGGGCATAACAGAACATGACAATCAAATCGGCCGTTTTGAATTGTTCCCTGCTCGGCCAACCGTAGGCCGTGGAAACTTTCACTTTAGGTGCGCCGGCAAGACCTTTTTCCCCTTTGCCGGTCGGGGCCGGACCGTAGAGATTAACCTGTTTGGCCTGGCCGGCCTTCTTGCCACCAAGTAGAACTGCCCATCGCTTCTGCCATAGAGGATAATCGTGCTCATTGGGGCCGTGGTCCTTCTTGAACGCAACAAGAACAATGTTAAGCTCCCGCAGCTTTCGCTTCGGCGGCGGCTTCGGCGCTTTGGCAAGTACCGCTTCGACTTCACTGCGACTGCGCGGTTTCGGTGCCTCGGCCGCAGCCGCCAAACCACTCGATACCATTTGCGCACTCAGGCTCACTGCCAGTAAAAGCAGGATAGTTGTGATATGTTTGTTCATGTTTTCTCCTATTTGAAAATTATCAACCTTTATAGCACACCTCTTACACAAGCATACGACCGCAAGAACCGCAGAGCCTCAAACAAAAGGATTTGCATATTATCTCCTCAGTTCAGTCTATGAGAGCTATACCAGAAAAGGTGTGTAAAGTCAAGTAAAAATACGCTGAAAAAAGGGGTGTTCGGGGAAAATCTTATACTCCCGGCAAGGATACGATGTTCCTTGGAGGTCCCAAGAAAATTAAGAAAAAACTTGACATAACATACCGTAATCTCTATAATACATATTTGGGTGAGTTCGCTTTTAACCGTATATGTCCGGCATAGTACAAATAAGCAGCTTGCCTAATATCACGGGAAAGAGGAGGACAGTAATGACGTATATACGAATGATAGTGATTTTATCATTTATAATAATGAGTGGAATGGGCTGCTTTTCATCTTCAGCTCGGCCTGAAGACATAGAAGCGTTTCTAAAGCCCCATCAAGTCAACGTCACTGCTGAAACTTATATTTTGCAGCCGCCGGACGAGATTGAAGTACGTTGTTCGAAGGTGCCGGAAATCCACGAGCAACGACAGCGAATTCGTCCGGATGGTAAAATAAGCTTTGAAAGTTTAGGTGAAATAGAAGCAGCGGGCAAGACTGTTGAAGAAGTTGCAAATGCCCTGCGGACGAAGGTTTTAGAGTTTTACAAGATAGAAGGTGACAAGCCGGTCGACGTTCGGATTGTTACGTACCGAAGCAAGGTGTTCTATGTATTGGGCGAGGTCTTTTTGCCCGGCGCCAAGGTCTACACCGGGCGTGATACGGTATTGCGCGCGCTTGCCGAGGCACGAACCAATGCTATGGCGTGGGAGAAACGCGTCCAGGTAATAAGGCCGTCAAGCGATAAGAACGTCAAGCCTAAAATCTTTGAAATGAACTTTGACCGTATGATTGCTCACGGCGATACGAGCAAAAATGTTCTTTTGCAAGAAGGTGATATAATATATGTGCCGCCAACTATATTTGCTGCTGTAGCACAGGTAATAGAGGAATTCGCACGGCCGATTGGCCGAGCCTTCTCAACGGTAACTATCGTACAGCGGGCACAAATGGGTGGTGCTGGTGGTGGATACGGTGGCGGTGGTTATAGCCCTTAACGAGTTTTTTTACGTTGCCAATCCTACGCAGTCTAACTGGACAAAATAGCCAAGATTGTGAAGGAAGCAGCCATGACCAAACATAGAACGTTGAAGTTAATTCATCTTGCCAGCACGGCCTGGTTCATCCTGTGCATTGGCTATATTATGGTTTTTACACTTCGGCAGGTGGGTTTCCAGTGGTGGATTATCTTTTCTCTCTCCGGTCACTCGGCATTACTTGCCTTTATGCTGGTCAGCTTATATTCATTCGCACTTTTCAGAGGCGTTGGCAGGAGCCAGAAAATAGAAGCGGAACATCCGTTAACCAGCACGAATTACTATATTACGTTCTATGTTGCCGCTCCTTTTTTGGGCGGCTTGGCAGGCTGGGTGGGAATGATAGGTGTAAGTGCAATCAAGCAAGTCCTTTTAGGAATCGCTCTGGGAACTTTGGTTACAACCTTTTTGAGCTGGGTGATTGTAGACCCGGTAACGGGCCTGCTGGAGATGGTACTGCCTCCTTCGAGCCGAAAGCACCGACGTAATCGGCTGGCCAAAGCTAAAACCGATAGGATAAAGAGGCACAAGGGCCGTGAGCTTTTGTTAGCAGATTTGCTGGCGAAAGAAGAATCGGACCGGCACGGCTGGCAGGAGGTATTGAAGCCGGAGGCTGAAAAGCTCGCTGAGCTGTTGGCAACCAATAGGACTGACTTTAAGCAGGCGGAACGCGAGGCGGCCGGCATAGGTGTCAAGGCCTGGCAAATTGGCGGATTGGATTGTATGCGACAGCTTCGCGATATGACGATAGATTTATATAAAAAGAAGCATCAAGATTCGATGATTATCGATTACATCTCTACCTGGTGGGATGGTATCGGAAGCTGGCGAAGTCCGTCCCTGCAAGAGATGACAAATCTCCAAGGATGAGAACAAAATTTTTCGGTTGCGAAAGGAGTGGGAGATCCAGCCCCGCCTTTTCAAAGATTTCTACGCAGCCTTAATGTTGAACGCCTTCAAGCCAGTGCTTTGCCAAATTCGCCAGGTCATGCAAACTGACGGTACGGCTGCGATTCAGGTCGGCACCGTAGCACCAGCCGTTGCGGGTAGCACAGTCCACGTCGAGCCAATGACTTACCAGCATGCGAAGATCGTACAGGTCCACACAACAATCATGGTTCAAGTCACCCGGGTACATGGTTGCGCAGGAGCCGGTTATTTGCACATCGTCGATGCCCCAGTACCAACTATTCTGAGCATTGTAGTGCCAACGTATCCGGACGTCGCTCTGTTGACGAGCGGAAGGAAGCTGGATTTGCTGGTTTCCCCACGACTTGTAAGTATATTGGGCCACGTTCTGCCAAGGCCCGTGGTGGATAGAAATATCCACATCTGCTACGGCGGGGATTAAGAAATAGTGGCTGAATTTCAGCATGACCGATTGGTAGTTCGAACAGTTGATGCTGTGAGTGATTAACTGTTCGTCCATATTTACGCCATCAGCCCACCAGTTGTCAACAATCATGAACGGCTCGGTCCAGTAACTGCTTGAACGGTCGCCCGGATTCGTCGATGTCCAGGTCTTGCCGTCACCGTATCCGTCAACGATGGTCCAGCCTGCCGGCAGACCGTCGTTGAAGTCTGTTTCATAAATGATAACGACCGGGTCGAACACTCCCACCATCACCGAGTGTGCCGAGCGATACTACTGGTCAGATTGGAAAATATGATGGTATCGGAATAATAGCCCTCCGTTAGCGTCTCAGCGCTGCTGTTCAGACTAACTTCAATACCGATATTTCCATCCGGTGTAAGCGTACCATACAGTGGGTCGTTTGTCGGCCCGGTGCCGTCGTCGAGGCTGAGCCACGCTTCGGTCTTACTGACACAATAATCGATCGCGACAGTACCCTTGTTGGTGAGGATATACGTTGTAGCAGGTGGACTGAACGGCCCACCATCAGGGCCGGTCGCATAGAAGTCCTCGTCCGGCAGGATCTCCAGCGGGTCAAGGCCGTAAGTAAACGTCATAAAAGGGTCTGTGGAACTAATATCTAAAATACTGAAGTCCGACACCGTTCCATCCCACCAGTTGGAGTTCGGCGCGGCGTAGTATGGGCCGAACACGGTAAACTCCGGGGCCTTCCAAAGGTCGTTTGAATCGCCACCATTCACATTTTTTTCCAGGTCCCAGTGGCCGTCGGCCTGAACTAACGTTACCTGGTAGTGAGATGACGGTGTCATTTCCTGGCGGTTGTTCCAGCCATCGGTGTCGATGTGCCAGATGGCAATGCCGGCGTCGGGGAGGGGACTGTCCCAATCGAACTGTTGGCGGTTTTCGATGAGAAAATATTCGTTTGGTAAGATGGGGTGCTCATACTTGTAAATCGAGTTACTTCCTGCGGCTACAGAAAGGCCCGCCTGCGGCACCGTCAGCAGCGTAGTATTCGTCCATCCGGAGATGTACTTCAGGTAGGCGCAAGGCTCGACAGGACTGCCACCCTGGCCGCCGTAGCTCATCAAGCAGAACTTGCCAACCCCCCGTGAGTCATACTCGGTGTCATAAAGGTCGGGCCAGTTGCAAAGGAGGTGTCCGGTCTCGTGGCAGAAAATACCTATCTTAGGGCTGCTCCCCAGGTAGGCGATGATATATTTGTAAGCAGAGACGCCGTCGGCGGTGAAAGAGCCTGCGGTAAAAGACGCAGAGTGGGGCCACAGCCCCTTTGCCCATCCACTGCTGCACCCCCCCGCATACAGGCAGTTGATAGCATCGATGAGGCCGTCGCCGTCCGAATCATATTGGCTGAAATCAAATCCGCCGTTTTCCAAATGATTGAGGGCTTCCAGAATCAATTCCCTCGCCCTGGGTCCAACCGATTCGTTAGGGTCGTCATAGTAGCTCTTCTTGTGAATAGCTGTGTAATAGGCCGCGGGTACATAGCTGGTATAAGTTAAATTCCCGTCGGAGACATCATAGAAGTAGTCGCGAACCGAACCGTTGTTGCCGTATCCTGTGTAGCCAATCTGGTTGCAGAAGCTGTCCACTTCGGAAGGGGGGATGGTCCCTGCCTCGTCGGGAAAATCAACGAGCAGGCAAATGCCCTGAACATTGCCTGTGGATATCCCCAGCGGCGTGACGGCAAGACCAAGCGCATCCATCACCTGCATCTCTCCAATCGCGAATCGGGCTCGGGCGACATGGATTTTTCTGCCGGCCGCCTGGGGCAAGATACGAATATGAGGCTCGATGCCGAGGTCCTCATAGCTTCCGCCCACGCGAAGCCCTGTTGAGACGAGTTCGGTCCCATCTGCCGACAGCCTGGCGTAACATATCAGACCGGTGTGCGAATCGCGAATTAGCGTATAGCCATCCAGCGATTCTACCACCTGGTAAAACTCATCTCCCCATATCCTGACCGCAACGGCGGCTCCGTCCGGCTGGCGCAATTCGAAAATTCCCCCCCTTACGGGAGCACCATACGCTTTAGACGAAATGAGGGCAAACGCGGCAAAAATGCACAGGAGAAGCAACTGCCGGCCCACCGACGCCATACCGGAAGCCCATCCTGAAATCCTGCTTACACCCCGAAAATAGCGTTTCCCGCCTCCTTTTGTCGCAGAACTCACCATCCTCACCTCACCTATCCTTCGCCCGACATACCGTAATCTGTTAAAGACACACCCCACCCAGCCAACGGCCTTTAGCCGGTTTCCACACCACTATAATCGTTTATTATAGCTCTGGACAGCCCATAAGTCAATGATTTTCTTGCCGCCTTTTGCCTTGCAGGGCCACGGCTATTCGTTCAGTCTCTCCTGGAAACGGAGTGCGATTTACCTTTCCGGCATCCCTCTTAGGCAGGAGAGCCGTGCCGGGACCGCTCCAAAAAAAGCGGGAAGGCACTCACGCATAACGCAACCGCCTTCCCGGCATACCGTCATCAACTAAACAGATACTACCTTATAGGGTTCTTCTCCTTCTCAGCCAGCCGACAAGGACTACGCCGATACCGCCGAGCAGAATAGCGCCGGGAGCAGGAATGGGCGTTACGTCCAGTTTAGCTACGGCAAATTCGCTTTCCTTGAGAATGCTTTGCCGCTGGTCGTCAGTCAAGCTATCATAATTCGGATATGATGCTGGAACAGTTAATGGCACGTAGAAAACAAGCTGGTCAACAAGATAGGGCGTCGAATAGGTCACCTCGACGACACCATCTGTTCCTGCTGGGAGAGACTCAACGCCAGTCAAATCCTCTGTGTGAAGCAGGATACCGTCACGGTAAAAATCGACGGCCCCCATCTCTATGTCCGGAACCCACCCAGTGTCCGGATTGAAAAGCGACCGGACTTCAAAGGAGTTCACGTAATAATCGACCACACCGAATGTGATTTCGATTCTCTCAGCTCGCGCGTAACTATCCACTTCATCGTGTTCCTTGGTTCCGGTATCGCTATTGGAGACACCCAGCCCTCTGGTCAAACGGTGACTCAATGCGAAAGTACCGGAGTCTGTATAACCGGCCACTGTAGCCATTCCATTTAGAAGTGAATAGCTATGCAAGATCTCTACGACCTCGCCGCCTGTGGACCAAGGCGGTGGTTCATAAAACCCATCAACACCTGCAATGGTATCCACGAAGCTAATAGTAGTGGGACTCGCTTCCGCAAGGGTCCCCACCACTAAAATAAGTGCGAGTCCTATTAAACTTATTACAAACTTTTTCATAAAACCGCCTTGTCTAAAGCCGTCCGGGGCGGGGCAAAATGCCCTGCCCCGACAGCTAATTAAAGTTCTTACAATGTACGTCTCCTTCGGAGCCAGCCGACAAGCACTACGCCGATACCACCCAGCAAAATAGCGCCGGGGGCAGGAATAACGGTAACTGTAATATTGTCCAATGCTGGTCCGTATGGACTATTAGTAGTCGTTGACATGAATCTCAACATCGTGGTCTCAGCATCGGCGGTAAATAACCATTGGTTAGTAACCCAACCCATCGCTGCTCTGGTATGACCTGTTTTGTCAAAGCTAAATCCTTGAGACTGCGAAATACTCCCGATCGCGGAAACGTCTAAGGTCTTGATCAGCGGTGGACCATCTGGATTTCCAGCCATATCAAAAGTGACTAGATAAGTAGTACCGATGACTGTAGCAATATCCTGCTCCACACCCCCTGGGCCGGGATTGCCGTTTAAGTCTAGACTACGCGAACCATCTGAGGCTACCCAGTACCCGCTTATGTAATCTATAACCCTAATCCCGTTGCCAATAACGACCCAATCATCAATAGCAGTTGAGCCAGCATCGAGTTCCAAGAAGCTTCCTGACGGGATGGGAGCACCATTTTCAAAACTGCCGTTTTGGGTTATGTTCGACATAACCGGACTGGCCAGCGCAAACGTAAGTGCAAGACCTGTCAAAATTGTTAGAAACTTTTTCATACTTCGTCTCCTTCCTTAAAGATGAACTTTAATCCATATTTAGCCATACTGGGCTGAGCATTTGCCCTGCCCCGATAGCTAATTACAGTTCTTACAATGTACGTCTCCTTCGGAGCCAGCCGACAAGGCCTACGCCAATGCCGCCGAGCAGAATAGCGCCCGGTGCGGGGATTGGTTTGACGCCGCTCACTTCAACAACGAGGTCTTGGAAGTCTCTGTCACCTCCTCCGGTCTGGTCATCAAAGCAAATTACATAGTTACCCTCACTTGTGCCGCCCGTAATTAAGAACGTGACCATATGGTCTAACTCGTCGCTGTTGTCGCTTATCTTTGACGTCCATAAAGGCGCGCCACTCGTATCGTCTGCCCATCTGAAGTATGTGAGTCCCGTTGATGCGTCGGGGAGGTTTGCAGAAAGAGTGCCAGTAAGAGCACTATCATCCGCATAACCATTGCCGGTAATAGTGCCTGTCAACGATTGGAATAAGCCGCCACTGGTACCCGCTATGTAACCAAGGTTTTGCGTGTAAGCTGCGTATTTTACTTCGACATTTGCATTACCATCCAGATTCAACCAAACCTGGTCGCCTGGGTACGGGTAATCAGCAACACGCGTCAGGTTGTCCATCCCGTAAAGAGTGTTCAGAATACTGGGAGAACCAATCAAATCTGGTTCACTACCCCCGCCAGGCCCGACATACGTAAGCCCAGCATTTGCGGTTCCGGCTGCTGTTAAAAGCAGACCGGCCAAAGTAATCATTAATAACTTCTTCATACTTATCCTCCAATGTGTCTAATCTTGGTAGGTGCGATTTTCCAAAGCCTGCCAAGGGCAGGGCATTTTGCCCTGCCCCGACAGCTAATTACAGTTCTTACAAGGTACGTCTCCTTCTCAGCCAGCCGACAAGGCAAACACCAATACCGCCCAGCAGAATAGCGCCCGGAGCAGGAATCCACGTAACGTCATGAGAACCGGGGGACATGTCCCAACTGGTTTTCACCTTTTTTTCAAGCGTTTTTATCTCAGTTCCGTAAGCATCAAAGTGCACCCAGTCGAACCCGCTTACTGCAACAGTATATTCCTTTACCTGACCGTCGGTATTGGTCGGCGTTATGCTTCCGCCATTGTCCGCATTGTAATCCCAAATGTCATCCCCTGCGTTGTCGAAAGGCATGAGGTCATAAAGAAAAAAGTCGGAAACCTCGCTCTTCAAGGGATAGTGTTTGTTGAAGTTTACTCCACTTGGGAAAAACGACGTCTCGGTGTAACTATCAATCAACGTAGGAAGAGCCGTACCAGTACCAGATGCACCTATAATTGTGATGGAGCCCAATCCAAGTTGACCTTCGGGAACCGAGACAATCAACCTGACGCCCTCCAGTGCGGTGACGTTCTCGTGATATGCACCGATAACCCACAATTCGAAGGGATTCTCTTTCACGAACCAGGTGTCCTGGTCCTCAGAATAATCGCCTGCGTAGAGGTAATCCGGGCTGTAAACCTGAAACGTAGGCTGTGCCGATGCCGACTGGCTTAGGAGTAGTATCAAGGTGATACCTAAAATTGGTATTTTCAAAATTTTCATACCATTCTTTACCTCTAAAAGCTCTCAGGGCGTTAGGAAGAGAGTATCACCTCTCCGTGCCTTCCTTCCTACTGTCCCGTTAAGCTATACGTTTAAGTCAGTTAATCCTTACAGTGTCTTTCTCCTTTTCAGCCAGCCGACAAGGGCTACACCAATGCTGCCCAACAGAATAGCACCAGGGGCAGGGATAACGGAGAGCTGAGCAACTTCAATGTTGTATTCACCGGAGTTGTCCGAGAAATCACCGTTTGAAACTCCAAAGTGGAGATTAGACGGAACAGACGTGCCCAGATCAATAACGAAACTATACACGTGATCAGATCTGTAGGTCGGTACGTAGGTAGGCGTTACCTCTGTGCCCGCATTCAAGTCATAAACAATGAAGCGTCTGGCTTCGTATGCCGGCTGAAAGGGTAACAACGGTTGAGTGTTTACCGCCAATTGATAGTAATTGCCATATGTCGGGGTAATAGGGTTGTGTTCCCTATCAGTGAAGAGCCAGAAGGCATCGTTCAATTGTGTAGCCATAGACTCACCAGTTCCCGACACAGTGAGTCTTACCAGATCTGAGTATGTGCCAGTGGTTGAACCACCTTCGGCAGTCGTAAATACAGCGGTGACCGCCTCGGGTAGTCCCGATTCGTAGTATTCAATGCCACCGATGGTTGGCCCCGCAATGACCGGTCCAGCCAGCGCAAATGTAAGTGCAAGACCTGTCAAAATTGTTATTAACTTGTTCATACTTCGTCTCCTTCCTTAAAGATAAACTTCAATCCATATTTAGCCATCCTGGGCAGGGTAAATGCCCTGCCCCGACAGCTAATTAAAGTTCTTACAATGTACGTCTCCTTCGGAGCCAGCCGACAAGGACTACGCCAATGCCGCCAAGCAGAATAGCGCCGGGAGCAGGAACCGTGGCGACCGTGTCGCTGACCAACAACCCTGTTGGATTGCCACTTTCTCCGGAATAGTTCTTAACTCTGAACTGGAGTGTGTTTACTCCCGAAGCAAATCCCGTGACTTTAAACGGTACGAGGTCACCGTAGCCGAATTCTCCCACTCGCGCGTTTCCCGTGTAGACGGCGTTAAGCCAGATCTCGGCATCGGCCCAGATCTCGCCGGAATTGTCCGTCGCCCAGTTCCCTGACACGACCAGCCAAGGAGCAGCAGAGGACGGGACATTTAAGGTCAGGTCATAATAGTAATCGCCTACTGTATCCGTGGTACCGGCATCAGTCGGTCCGATCCACTCCGAACCGACGGGCGCCTCAACCCAACGGGAATGGTTGCCGATCGCGATCGCCGTAGAGGGGGAACCGCTAGGCACGAAAGTTAATGTGTAATGTGGGTCAGCCGTGCCATAGGACAATTCGGTCCCACTGTCATCCACACCCGTATTGTACAGACCAGGGAGATCTATAGTTGGTCCTCCCATCGCCGGACTGGCCACCATCAAAATCAAACCAGCCATCGCAATTATTATTAACTTTTTCATATTTCATTTTCTCCTTAAAGATAAACTTCAATCCATATTTAGCCATCCTGGGCTGAGCATTTGCCCTGCCCCGACAGCTAATTACAGTTCTTACAATGTACGTCTCCTTCTCAGCCAGCCGACAAGCACTACGCCAATACCGCCTAACAAAATAGCGCCGGGGGCGGGAATTACGTGTGGCGAGTTAGAGGTAACTCTCACCAGGCAATCCTGTATGTAGAAACCGTCCCCAGACACGCCCTCGAGAGTGCTGGGAGCTTCCCCTAAATTATACAGATTGAGCACCATGATGGTGGTATTGTTATCGCCACTATGAGAAATAGCCTCTTTAACCAAATGCTGAGCTTCCTCACTCAAATCAGTGTCTTCCAAGCCCAGCAGAAGATCTGGGGGAACCGTGGTATCCTTGTGAGCAATTTCTTCCTCAAGATACCAAATCGCCATCTGGTAATCCTTGCCCAGCGCATTACTGCTGCTGCCGAGGACTGTGTCTAAGTATTCGTTGTACAGCCACGCAGTCGAATTACCCAGAGGATCGGGATTACCGCCTCCTAAGCCACCCTGCCAAGCCGCAACATGGAGCTGAGCATCATAAGTAACACCAAAATTGACATGCTCATCGGCCTCAATGCAGAAAGTGGTGAATTGGCCGTCAGTAACTCCGGCTATGCCACTTGCAGTAAATATCATTTCACCTGCATAACTATTGAAGCCATCATATGTGCCCCATGTTCCCATAGTATTGAAAGTGACTGTAGGAGTAGCAAAAGCTGTTGCTGCGAACAAAGCACTTATCGAAAAGACCCACAAAAAACATTTCATATAAAACTCCTTCATAATTTGATTCCTTCTTAACTTTCTTTTTTCTTTCTGTTGAAAAACGCCACAATCCCTTCTTAGAAGGGTGTGGTTAATAAAGATAGTTAATCCTTACAGTGTCCTTCTCCTTCGAAGCCATCCGACAAGAACTACCCCAATACCGCCTAACAAAATAGCACCTGGAGCAGGGATAACGTCAGCACGAGTTGGACTCCAGCTGGTACTGCGGAACCAGGAACCTCCGGGATTGTTATAGTGTCCATCAACCAAGACCCAGTGTGTTTCGATTACCTTCTTCTGACCATTAAAGAGAGCGTGGTCAATTTCGAGCAGTGCCGGAGGAGCGTCGCCGGCAAAAAAGATATTCAAGTTTATCGGCGACGTAGGTCCAGCAATTGAAACCAGCAACGGCGTTTCCAGAACCGTGCTCCAACCGGCGGTGGCGGTTTGCAGTGCCGGGTCGCCCACCTTGAATGTATCTACTCCCACGGAGACCGGCGAAATTCGCACGGCCCAAAGATCATAAGGTCCAGGAGCCGTAGCAGTGATCGACCAAGTATTGCCGATGTAGGGTCCTCCAATCATTGTGGGATTTGCCAACACAGGTCCGCTTACGGCAAGTACCAAACCTACTACTACACAAATTATTAGTAATTTTTTCATTCTCAGTCCTTTTACTTTTTGCTTTCCGGTGAAAGACGCCGGATTCACTTCTTCAAAGATTGTTGTTAACAATAAAGAAGGTTAAACTTTGCTCTCAGGCGAGTTCAGGAGGGCCACGGGCGAGGTTATCAAAAATGAAAGCTGGTGAGAAATAGATAAACTGCTCGGCTCTTAAAGCCAAGCAATTGGTAACAGGGATAATGTGGGACGCTCGCCCCATTATTGCGAATTGAGGTGCTCCGAACCTCCCCTTGCTTTGCGCAAGGGTTTGACTGTTAGACACTGACTTGAGATTGCTTCGCTGCGCTCGCAATGACGGCATAGATGTCGGTAACAGGAACGACATTGTGCTGTCCGGTATTCCAGCTAAATGATGGAGCAGGCCTATATACTGTGCGCCTTCAATGTCACTACGCAAACGAGAATTTTCAAGGTAATATGGGTAATTAAGCTCTGTATCGAGCGGCCGGGCGGTATGATTCCTGTGGCTAAGGCGGACAGCTAATTGAGGTACGGCTTGAATTCCGGCCTGGCCGAGCCATAACAGGCCTGCCAGAGCTGCCAGCCAAAACCTGCGGTCCTTAACCAGCGAAACACAAAGAAAACCTATTAAACCCATTAAGAGCGCCCCGGGCACGGCAGGTAAAGACTTTGCACCAACCGGCAAAGCCGGCGAGCCCGTAAAAGCGGGGGGCGGCTTGAGAAATTCAGCGGCGACCCGGGCCAGATGGGAATCAGAGGGTCCGGCGATTTGGGGTACTTCGGGCACAGAAGAGATATGCACATCAGAAGCGGGGGACACAGCGGAAACAACAAGATTGCTGCTATAATTGCTAACTGTTGGCGCAGCACTCGCCGCCGTCACGATAAGCAACGGCAGGAATATACCCAACCATTTACTTCTTTTGACTAATACCACTCCACCGTCTCCTCACAGGGGACTTCGTTGTAGAGCAAAAAAACCTTCTGAATGCTTCCGTGCGGTAAAAAACAACCTCCTCCTTTTGGAGGTTAACGCTACCTTTTACCAACAGATGAATAACCCGTCAAGAAAAAAATTGAAAAAAAACAAAAAAAACTTAAAAAAATAATTGAAGACCACTTATGGCATAGACCAAAAGTGGTAAAATGTGTGGTTTTGCAGATTCCTGCCGTTATTACACAGGGGAAAGTATCAAAGGACAAAAAAAGAGGTGAAAAACAAGAGGTGAATCTAAATGGGAATGGGAATGCTATTGAGGGGACAGCTAAATTAGTTCTTTATTTATTTTCTCACCGGAGGCAGGTTTTTGGGGGGTTGGTTTCTCTACATCTACAATGGGGATAGGCGCAGTATTATTAGCTTCGCGGGAAAACTGGGCTGCATTCTCCATACATCTTAACAGCATTGTGATCTTGTTCCTTACACGGGTCTTACCAAAAATACTTCTCAAATGCGTTTTTACAGTGCCCGGCTTGACCTTTAGCTTCGCGGCGATGTCACCGTTGGTAAGGCCCTGGCAAACACATTTAATTACCTGAAGCTCTCTTGGGCTGATGTGATAACGCCTCTGGACGTACCGCCACTGCTTTTCATCAAGTACAATACCTTTAGGCCGCCCGTAAAAGGTGTCACCGGGACCGATATTTTCTATTTTGTCTTCCTTTTTCGGCTGTAATGGTGAGGTCATATTAATTACCCTGCGATAATTCTTCGAGGAGACGCTGCGTCTCGTCCACATCTGCGTCTGATAAATCCCTATTTTCAGCATTTAACTCTAATGCTTTGTTTAATTTTTCTATAGCTTCCTCTTTTTGCCCCAGCTTGGCTAAGGCCCTTCCTAAATGAAAATACGTGGCTGCAATTGCAGGTGTCCCTCGGGGATATAGTTTCAAACAGTTAGTGAAATCCTGAACCGCTTTATCAAATTGACCAAGTCTGTAATACGCAACTCCACGGGTATCGATGAGGTCGATATATTTGGGAGCGATTTTCAAACCGCGCTGGGCAAGCTCGAACGCCTGTTGATGTTTGCCCTGCTCTTCACAAAGCGTCCAGGCCAGATTATTGATGACGATTACGTTATCAGGTTGAAGTTTGAGAATGCGCTGGTAAAGTACGGCTGATTCTGCAGCAGATGCTTCTGCAGCGGCTGCTTCTGCAGGCCGGCCGGGCATTTGCAGCAGCATAGCAAGCGAGCCCATTACCGGGAGAGAATTGGGGTCGTTAGCCAGGATTTTGCGAAGTAAATCTTCGGCTACTTTTTGAGCCTGGCTGTCTCCGGTGCGTGCCAAATCCCCGGCAATAGCGATAGGTACAGGGCTGTCTTTTGGGTGCTTTTGGTACCACTCAGCAACCTTCCGGCTTAATTGGCTCCAGAGCTTTTCGTCTCTGAGGAGTCCGACCTGTGCGAATAACGGACCCGGGTCATCCGGTGCAGACTGGTATAACGAGTCAAATATCTTTTGAGCGTCTGCTTTGTTGCCGTTTTTATGCAGCGCCTGAGCAAGAGCGACATTCACTTTCCGCTCATCGGGGGTACCGCTGCAAGAGGCTAATTGTGTTTTGAGAAGATTTACGGCTTTTTCAGGTGCACTTGCCGCAACGTATGTACTGGCCAGGAGCACCGCGCTATTAACATCGTCTGGATACAGTTCGTGCAAAAGCTTGAGGGTGGGAATCGCCAAGAGCGGCGACCGCTCCGCCTCAGCTCGGGCCTTCAACCGGAGCAGCCACTTATCGTTGGGTGTATGGGCAAGGCCTCGCAAAGCGGCATCCATAGCTTTGGAGAACTGTTTCTGTGAGAACGATATCTCTCCCAGCAGCGCCCAGGCCTGACTGATTTTAGGCTGGTCTTCGGTTATCTTCTGGAGAATGTGTGCAGCTTCTTCAATCGCCGGAGCGGTTCCTTCAGCGAGCAGGAAACGGGCTTCGAGAAGACGCAGTTCACTATCCTCAGGATTTGCCGTAAGGCTTTCATCAAGAATGGTTCTTCCCTGCTGGACTCTGTCGGGATTGGCGGATTCTGACAATAGCGCAATAGCACGTTTTTGGACAAGGAGGTTACCTGGATCCAACGATAGTGCCTTTAGTATATCAGCAATCGCCTTATCCGGCCGGCCTATGGAACGGTAGTAAAATTCGCTCCTGGCCACCCACACCTGGGCGTTGTTAGGTTCAATAGCAGTGGCGTGGTCAAAATCTTCTATTGCCTCATTTGGCTCGCCAATAGAAACGTATGTTTTAGCTCGAATGACGTAAGCTAATGCATTGTTCAGGTTGTTTACTATTTCATCACACAGTGCGATTGCCTCGTCAGATTTTCCCTGACGAACGTTCAAATCAATCTGCGCGACTGTTACCGGAAGCGAGTTGGGTTCCTGAATTTTTAACCTGCCCAGTAACTGGCCTGCCTCGGCAAACTTATCTTGCCGCATCTTGAGTAATGCAAGAGATAAGCAGACAGCCCGGTTATTAGGGTCGTCAGTTAATAAGTCCTCCAGAACATCGCTGGCAGAGCCCAATTCACCGCGTCTAAGGTAGCTTTGCACCTCCAATCCTTTTAGGTAGGGGTGGGACAGCTTTTCGCCGGCCGCCCGCTGAAGAATCTCGTCTGCACGGTCGTACTCATTTGCCTTGCGTAAAGCAAGAACAATACGAACGATTATACCAAGGTCCCGGGGCGAGCGATTCAAAGCCTGGCGATAGGTTGAAATCGCAAGCTGTAACCGCTCTGCCCGTTCGTAGGCTGCCGCCAGGAGCATCCGGCTGGCCTGGTCATCCGGATTGGCAAGCAGATTTTCTTTAAGAAGTGAAATAATTTCCGAATGCTGCTTTTTGGAATTGTCCTGTGTGAAATAAATTCTTGCCTGCTCATACCGCCATTGCCAACCCTCCCCGCCCTCAATGCTCTTAATCTTGTTGACGAGTTGTTGAGCCCTGTCGGGCTCTTTTATTACCTTTTCACATCTTAGAAGCTCGCGTTGGACAAGAACATCGTCCGGAAGGTCGCGGGCAAGTGAGTCGAGGAGCAGGTAGCGTTTTTCCTGCTCTTTCCAGCGGTTATAAAAGCCAGCCAGCAGCAAACCCAGCTCCCTTTTGGCGGCAGGCTTTTCTACACGAGTTAAAGACACTTTTATAATCTTTTCACACTCTTGAGTCTTGCCTTCCGCCGCCAACAAACGAACGAGGAACCTCAAGGGGCTGATAGATTCCGGGAACGCGCCAACCGCGTCATTTAATTTTAGTATTGCTTCATCGGTTTTGTCCTGAGCAATCAGCAGTTGAGCTTCTGCCATCGCAATCTCTATACGAGAAGGGAAGCTTTCCTTCATATCGCTGAGCACCTGCTGAGCTTTGTCGAGCTGAGACCGCAAGAATGCAAGCTGAAGCTGCGAAGCCTTAACTGGAAAGGCATTATCAGAGGCCTTTTCCAGTACAGCCAACCGGTCTTCTATATCCCGCCACATTTGGTCATTTTCACCTGTTGAGCTTGCAGCCAACAACTGCATCCGGGCCTGAATAGAGAGTAAGGCTGCATCAAGACTTTTCGGAGAAATTTGCCGGGCAATATGGGCTTGTTCCGCCATCTCGGCCCAGTCTCCGGTCTGAGCCAACATCCTGGCAAGGGCCAAGTGTCCATCGAAAAGATTAGGCCTTTCAGAAATTAGTGTGCGTAACTGCCGCAGCGCCGATTGTGC
>DUZJ01000065.1 GCA_013349615.1 Planctomycetota bacterium
TGATACCCAAGCGCGCAGGCTTAGAGGGTGGCCGCCATAGCCACTACAAACGAATAATAAAACCCAGGCAGAGAAATAAGTGTTCAGGGCAATAGCAGTAATTTTGAGAACATAAGTAAGAGAGTTGGTTATAAATCTACAAAACCCCGCAAATCCCTTCAAACAGTTTAATATCTCATATCTCATATTTAGTCGCCAGTCGTCGGTATTTAGGCGTTGTTTTTAAGAGAAATCCGCAGTTGTCAATCAAGCCATTAGATAAGTAAAATACCACGAAAGAATGGAAAAGGCAAGAATTTTTTTAAAAAGGCGTCTGGATCTCTGGAATTGGAGGATTTGAGCAGGAGAACAGTTGAGCAGTAGAGCAGGGAAGGCGGGGCAGGAATTGGAGGATTTGAACAGGAGAACAGTTGAACAGTAGAGCAGGGCAAGCCGTAGACCTTTCTACATCACCGAAATGATTAAAAATTTATCCGCCTCAGGAGGACACAAAACGGACGATAACCTTGTTTCCCAGCAGCGCGACGGCGGGAAGGCCTGATTGTGCAAATTGTTAGATCATTCTTGTTCTTCAGAAAAAGCTCCTCTAAACCATACTAAACGGCATCCCGTTTCTTTCGCTGCTGATAAAAGCCAAATCAATTGAGTGTATTTGTCAGTGTGTCGCATTTCAACTCCACTCAAAGACCAGCTATCAGGGGCAAATGGCTTGTCAATTTGAATGATGACGGCAGTTATAGAACCTTCTCTTCCGTAAAATACCAGCGCTCTTTTTTTTCTGTCTTGAGTCATCAGTAATTCGTTCGATTCGTATCGTGTTTTATAAGCGAGATTGATTGTTTTTCCTGGATTTTTATGTTTTGCTGTTTCAATCCAAATGTCATGCATGCCGTTGCCTCTCGGTTTCCATTTGGACTTTAACTCACTGCCATCCAGAAGATAATAATCCGCCTGGGCATCCGTCAATCGACTGGACCCCCATTTGGCTTGTCCATCCCTTTTCCGAAATTGCCGAATTTTCCATCTCGTTACCTGTTTTTCTGAAAGGACGTGGTAGAAAACAGCTTCACATTCTACATCCGGAAACCGAACCTTGGCAGCTTCTTTCAATTCCACCAGCGCTTTGAGAATATCCTGCTCCTCCGTATTCAAGTGTTCAGCGATTTTTTCGCCCTGTTTTTCTTTATGGAAAGAACCAAGCTCAAACGAGCAGCTACTTCGCTTGACGGGCAAGGGCCATGAATCGCAGACTGCGTCCGCCGTATACTGACCAGGCGTCAATTCAGGATTGGGGGTCCAATAGTAGACAGCTTCTCCACCGCATCCTCCACTCATTGAAGTAGAATGCACAATCTCCTTTTTGCTATTTTGGATCGTTATTTTTGGAGGCAATGGACATGATCCTCCCGCTCCGGTAGCGGAAACATGCTCGCCTCCCACCCCAACAGCCATCCATTTAAATATAACGCACCCAGTTCTTTCATTTATCTTCGACTCCATTTTTCCGGCCAATGGCGGCCCCATCTTGATTTTTGTAATCTGGCCGGAAGCTATTTTAACGCCGGTTTTCATAGGTTTATGAGCCCAGACGCTACTTCCTCTCAGGTTCCATTCTCCATCCGGCTTTTTAATTTGAATAGAATAACTATTAATCGCATAAGTGTCTTCGGGCATAAATACAACGTTCTTGTCAAGTGTTAGATTCATTTTGGAATCCGAAGATTGTAAGCCGAGCAAACAGTTATCAAATGGCAATTGCAGTTTCCCTAATCCTCCCGAATAGGGGATCAAAGACACTCTATCTCCTGCTGCGCTTGATGTAACAGAAAACCACGAATGATTAATGTCGAAAAAACCGCCGATATACGCCGTTTCGTTCAAGCGTTGCACTTCGTTGTCGTTGTTAAGATCAAACCAAACATAATCGCACATAGAGCGCGATGACGTGTTGAATCGCCCGTCAAGATTATGGTCAATTAGAACAGCGACAATACTTTTGCCGTTCAATAACGCTTTTCCTTTTGTATAGCAGTGAGTCTGTCCATAGAAATATCCTGGACGAGGCCATGAATTCCAACTGAAATATATACAGTATTTTCTTGTCTGCCCGTTATATTGAAGAGGCAAATAGACGGAACCGTAATAACAACGTACGTGCCCGTCCTCGTAGTGCTTGTATTCGCCTTTCAAAATCTCCTGAGACGAGATAATTTGGTCTTGATCAATATCGATGAAAAACAGGTCGTACATATTTTCATCAAGAGCAGAGCTGCTTTTCGACACACCACAAATAAAGGATGATTTGATATCATCTTCGAAAGCAATCTTTGAATATCTAACATCACCACCCGGAAGGCTTTGGAACTTTGCAGGAGGAATTTTTGAGAAGGAAAGGATAATGTTTGTACCAAAGGCGGGCATATCTGTCTTTGTTCTCCCACCTGCGAACAATTCCATACGAATATCCACGCGTTCGGGGCGCCGATCACTTCCAAAACATAAAGAGAAAGTGAAGATTAATAAAATTTTGAATACTAACATGACGAATGAATCCCGAATGACATACATTATTGATTTCTCCATGATCTAACATAATAATTTAGAACATTTATTCGCTGTTTTGTTCCAATTTTTATATCTCTTATTTCACTGCACTCTTCAAGATGTCCGCATCGGTATCTCAGCTTTTCGGTGTGCAGTGCACACCCTACCCCTTATTAAAGAATGGTGGGGCAAGCCCCACCCTACAATCTATCTCATTGGGCAAAGGTAAAATAACACAAAAGAAGGGGAAAGGGAAAGAAAAAAACGGATTTTTAATCCCCCCAGCACAGGACTGGGGGCTATATAAAAAGACAACCCCGCCAACAGATGGCGGGGCTAAACATTGTTTGAGATTGCCGCGCTCGGCTGCGCCTCGCTCGCAATGACATTTTTTAATAGATTCCTCGGCTTCGTCCCGCACGAATTGAGCATAGGCTTTCGCCTAATTGGTGCGGGACTTCGGTCAGAATGACGGTGGTAGAGGTTGCAGCGTGAATTATATGAGGTGGCCAGATCCTTCGCTTCGCTCAGAATGACGATACATATTTGGGCAACCACATGGGGTTGCCCCTACGCAGGGATGACGGTAATGAATATCGAATATCGAACAAGGAATAACGAATGATGAAGTTGAGATTGCCGCGCTGCGCTCGCAATGACAGAGGGTGAGATTGAAGCGTGAATTATATGCGGTGGCCAGATCCTTCGCTGTGCTCAGAATGACGATACATATTCGGGCAACCACATGGGGTTGCCCCTACGCAGGGATGACTGCAAGGAATATCGAATATCCACCGTAAGGCGTCCTGTGGAGAACAAGGAATTTCGAATGATGAATTCGAGGATTAGAACAGTAGAGCAGAGGTGCATAGCTGTTTTTTTTCTTGAATTGTTATATCACTTGTGCTATAGTTGCTTGTTAGTATTGTAATTGTTTTTGCTTTGATTTTATCATTTGGAGGATATTGCCATGTGTGAACAGTGCACGCGACGGGATTTTTTGGGGGCAGGAGTTGCCAGTGGATTGATTCTGGCCGGCGCAACGTGGAAGCATGCGTGGGCTTCGGAATCCCCGCCGGGCCAAATCCGGGAGAAGTCGCGGATATGCGTCATCATCACCGGTACGCCCGCACCGGAGGACCGCGATTGGGGAGCGGACGCCGGGCAAATAGAGGCGATGAAAAGCCGTCTGACCAAGGCGGAAAAGGAGCTGGGAAACGTCGAACTAATAATGGGGCATTCTAACAGTGCCCAGCAAACGGCGGCCCTGTTAGAAAAGGCGGGGCCGGCAGCGCCGGTCCTTACGATCAACGTGCGCAACTTTGCGTTAACAAGGGTGGTGAAGCCGATTCTTGACGGGTCGCATCCGATGGTATTTTTCTCACTTCCGGCCAGCGGTCACGATTGGATGTATGCTCCCCGCTGGCATAGTCGGGGACATCGCGTTACCCTTCTGGCCAGCAGCGACTACGATGAGCTCGAACGAGGCCTTCGTCTGCTGCGTGTAATTCCTATGATGAAGCAGACCCGGATACTCCTTTTCCCACCGGTGCGAGGTACGAAGGCCGCACAGTCTCCTGAGCAAGTGAAGAAGCGTTTGGGCGCCGATGTCGTTGCCATAGAAGAGAAGAGCTTCGATGAGATGATTTCCGCCGCGGAAGACAAGGCCGTTCGAGCGGAGATAGACCGCTGGACAAAGAACGCGAAGGAAATCATCGAACCGAACAAAGAGGACATCCGGAAGGCCGCCCGCGTTAGTGTGGCGCTGCAACGCTTAATGGAGCGGGAACGGGCCCAGGGTCTGGCCGTGGGCACGTGTATGGGATGGTTGTCAAAAGGATTTCCCTGTCTGGGATTTGCCCGCCTTCGCGACAACGGTATTCCCGCGGCGTGCGAGGGTGATATGGACTCATTGTTGACCATGCTCCTGTTTCAATATATGATAGACCGTCCCGGATTTCAGGGCAACGCTACATTCGATACCTCCCGCAACGCTTTGTGGACCGCCCACTGCACGGCACCGCTGAAGATGGATGGTCCCAACGGCAAGGAAGCGCCGTACCTGCTGCGCGGGCATTCTGAGGTCGGCGGCAGCGGGTGTGTGCCCGAAATCAAATACCGGCTTGGCGAGACCATCACCCGCGCGAAGCTGATCAATTTGGATACGATACTGGCCTCGCCGGGCAAGATCATCGAAGTTCCGGCCAAGTCGGTCCACGGTTGTCGCACGCAGATCGTTACCGAAGTTCGCGACGCGGCGAAGATGGCCGCCAACTGGAGCAGTGTCCTTGAGACCGAGGACGCGATGACACTGCTTCACCGTGTGGTGTTCTACGGCGACCACATGGAAAGCGTGCGCCACCTCGCACGTTTGATGGGCATGAAAGTCGTCGAGGAAGGCTGAATTTGGAAGGGATAAGGGAGCCCTGCTTATCAGGGGGTTATTCCCGCTCTTCCCATGGTATTTCTCGGCCGGGCGGCGGTTTGGCTTTGGGTGCGGGCAGTGGGCGGCCGGGGGTCGCGCCGGTAATGGCACTGACAGCCGGCGCGTGTTTATAGCCGAAAATAGCTTTGCTCAATTGTTTGGATTTTATCGGGATTTTTTTTCTGATGAGCTCGGGCATATTATAAACTCTGAGTAACGAATCATAAAAGGCTGGGTCCTTCTGCGGCAGTACAAATGGTTTGTACACTTTGCCGGTCCGGTCAACATAACTGAAGAAAGGCCGGGCGAAGCGGCCATCAAGCCTTTTGCTACTAAAAGCAATCCATCGGCTGTTACTGGACCAGCTATGCCATGTATCACAACGAGCGCTGCTTATGGAGAGCTTGCGGTAGCGGCGGGTTTTGGTGTCCATCAGGTACAAATCGCTTTTGGCCTGGTGAATTGGAAAGTCGCTGTATTCAGAAACGTTAAATAAAAGAAACCGCCCATCGGGTGAAAACCTCGGCTGCGTGATGCTGCCATTTACCTGCTGAGCGGAAAGGACAGTTTCCAGCGTCCCCCATTTTCTGGTTTTATAATCATAACTTATTCGCATCAGGTCACAGCGTACTTCACTATATCGCTCAGCGGGCAGTTGCGGTGTGCTACAGAAATACAGGTATCTGCCGTCGCGGGACCATTCCGGGAAGGTTTCCATACGGTCCGGCTTAGTAATCCGGCCCGTACTGATGACCTGCCCGGAATCGAGAAGGTATAAAGCCAAATCGGCGGCGTTGTCAAAGACGTCCCGAATTTCCTGAGCAGTGGAGTGATACAGCATACGATATTTATTGATGGAAAAGGCAATCACGTTACCGTTTGGGTGCCAGGAAGCAAAGCCGACTTTTCCGGGCGTAACTTTCGTTCGAGTGTTTACAGCGGTAACTTTTCCGTTTTGAGCCAGGAGCATAGGAGTACCGTAATCCGAAGACCGTACCTGCATTAACATATTGTCCGGACTGTTATTGAGGAAGCTGTGACAATGCGCGCAACCGCCACCAAAGGAACTGTTGTGTAAGACGATTGATTCACGATAGCTCTCCAGGTCTCGCTGATAAATACCCATATCCTTCCATTGCACACAAATAGTGATTTTCCGATACGTCAAGTACCTATCAAGCTCGACACTTTCGATGGTGTTGGTAAGGGTCTTGAATTTGCTCCATCGATTGTTGTCATCTGCGACGTAAACATCAAAAAAGAGCTTCCGGCCGTGGTTGGTACTCAGCAGCTTTCTCCAGCGCCGGATTGGAATTTCAATAGATGGTCTTCGACTGTAAATATCGATGCCTTTGCCCTGCTCTGAATAAATCCTGACAAAGTACCTGGCGCCCTTCTCCCGGACGAGGAAGTTTAACGGCGCGATGTTCGGCGGAATGACGGTATCGGTATAGTCAGGGTGAATCCCGGCAGGACGGTCGACAGAATTATATTCTTCAATGACAATCCTGGTATTACTCGAGGTGCAATACGATAAACCAATCAAAAGTGCAGCAAGGACAATTATTGTGAACAGGTAAAAGAGGCGTTTTTTCATACTTCTAATTCCGACCTGTCTAATAAAAAGAAATAAAAATAATAGTAAGTGTCGCCGAATTCTTTTTCCAGTGTTTTTGCAGCGGTTTGCAAATCGAGTTTATGACGTTGAAAGAGCTGCGTAAACTTTTGGAACCTGCGAACCGTCCCGGCATTTATCCGGCGGTTGTGCAGGTCTGTCTTCTTACCGGTCATTGCCGTATAGAGCAGGATTGCTTCGGCTAAATGCCGGGGTATCCGGCCCTGAGGGTAGTCGAAGTTATCCAGATATTTGACGCTGTGGGCAACCGCGTTATGCTGGCCGGTTAATAAAAGAAAAGCCATCTGGTATTCGAAGGCCATACGATTGTGTTTGTTCTTCTCCAGCAAATCCTTCGGCGTGGTTTTTTTGATACTGTCTTCGACAAGCATAAAGGAGCGTATGCGCCGGATTTGGTCATCGGTAGATAAAAGAGGGTCGGTCTCAAGCCGCTGCAGATACTGGTCTGCTTGCTCTTCGTATAAAAAATCCCTGCTCAGAGCGTGCAGGAAGGTGCGTGCAGCATCCGTCTGACCCTTGATAATGTTTATCAGCGCCAGCCGCTGCAGGCCCTCCGGATAGTAACCCAAAGTCGACAATGCTTCATAACTGGCGTTTTCGGCTTCGTTGACGTGTCCCAGCTCATAGAGGGTGTTACTGCTCTTTACCCATATTTGCACCATCATCTGCTTAGGGAGACGTTTGTTTGGGGTGAGCAGCAAACCGGCATAGTGCTGAGGATATAAGAACATATCGTGCAGCAGACGAGAAGTGTGATAGAGCGCCCTGTTGACATCGTGACAGATAAACATGTCGCAGCTTTGCAACGAGGGTTTGCTTGCCTGCTGCAGCAGCTCGTCCCACATTTTATGACGGGCAAAGTAGTCTATACGCTGATTCTGGCGTGCAATAGGGTCATAAGTGAATCCAACAACTGCGGCTGTTAGTATGAGCAGAGCCGAAGTTTCCAGGAACCATTTGATTTTGCTCCGGCGGAGCCCGGCGACCATAGAAAAGGGTGTTCGAGGGCCCCGGTACGACTTTGATGACTTCCGTTTCTTTCCAGACCTGCTTTTTTCAGGTTTTTGTTTGGCGGCAAAAAACCGCCAAATCCCACAGCCGAATCCAGCGATGGGAAAGAAGGAAAAAAAGCTATATGCAAGAATTTTTTCCTTCAAAGTTAACTGCAAAGGAAAAGACCATAGGCGGTGATAAGCATCGCCGAGGTCCAAATCGAAAATAAATGTATTTGTAAGGTAAGGGATTAGCAGGACCGAAAAGAAAACAGAAAAGCCGACGAGCCAGCGCCGGTTGTTAAAAAGCTCGAAAATTCCAGCAAGCAGCACAAAAACCAGAAATAACCGGACGGCTGCCGCATATATTACGGCAGAAAAGACCATGAAGACAACGAGCCGGAACCAAGCGGCCTGCAACGGTATGCGAATGTAAAGATATAGAAGAAACAATACGATTAATAGAGCCAAATTCTCGGCCAACAAAAAGGGGTAATATCGACCATGCTGCGCCAACAGGAAAATGGCCGGTATGAATCGCAGCCACCGCAGCCCGCCGCCACTTATAGTTGTGATGAATTTGCCCGTACCTACACACAGCAGCCAGGCAATTACGGTGATGATCAGAGCACCGGCCCAGGAATAATAGTAGTAATGGGACAACCTTGCCGCGATGTACATTGTTACTTTGCCCGGAAAAGGCGGAAAGTCCGCAAAGATATTCGTTCCGGAAGTGCATATTGGGTATATTACAGACTGCCCGTGCCCATGGTAGATAAGCTTCGGGTCGAGCCACAGCCAGACGAAGAAAAAGAACATAAGAAAAAAAACGCAGGTTTGAATCAAACACCCAAGATTTTGGCTGGAGACCAACCTTCGAATTTCGGATTTCCAGAGCGACAGGGGGTAATAAAGGTCTGGTAAAGAGTCCGGAGTTTTCGAATTTCGAATTTTCAAAACTACTCCTGTCCCGTACAATAATTCTCGGTCAAGACCACAACTTCCTGCTAAAGGGGGCCCGGCTTATAAGGGCGTTATTCTCGTTCCTGCCATATTTGGCGACTCCCTGGAACCACACCGGGTTTGGGAGTGGCGGAGGTGATAGGCAACCGGACCGATATTTTTCGAGAGCCGCGAACAACGCGTCCCAGTTTTTCTTTCGTAACCCGGACAGGCCCAGTAACAAGTTCGGGTACACTATAAGTCCAGAGGCATGAGTCATAATGTGTTGGGTCCTTCTGCGGCAGCAGAAGCGGCTTATACACCCTGCCGCCCTCGTCAACATAGCTAAGGTAGCTCCTGGTAAATACCCCGCTTTGCCTTTTACTGCTGAAAGCTATCCATCGGCTGTTACTCGACCAGCTATGCCAGGATTCGCTTTTGTCGCTGTTGATTTGCAGCCTCTGCGGCTTCACCCGCCCGGTCTCTTCTAAGTTTTTCAAGTCTATCAGGTACAAATCACTGCTGTCATGGTAAACGGGGAAGGAGCCGTAGTCACACATGCAGAACAGCAGCCGGCGACCATCCGGACTGACCCGCGGCAGCAGGATGGTCAGGCCGGTATCCTCGGCTGAAAGTACGGTTTCCGGCTCGCCCCATTCGTCACGGTCAAGGTCGTAGCTTACTCGGACCAGGTCGTACTTGACCTGGTCATAGCGCTCAGGCGGCACTGTGTCCCGGTCCGACCACAATATCGGTGCGCTGCAGAAATACAACCACCGTCCGTCCGCCGACCAGGCCGGATAAGTTTCCAGACGTTCCTTTTTAGATATTTGTGGCGCGGTCTTTACGGTCCCGGAGTCAACCAAGTAGTAAGCCAGCAGAGAATCGAGGTCGGTAACGCCCCGAACCTCATCTCCGGCCGAATGAAAGAACAGCCGTATCTTGTTGATAGAATATGCTGCCAGCCGACCGCTGGGATGCCACGAGCTATATCCAAATTTTGCATCAATCTTGTTGACCACTCCATCTTCAATCAGCAAAGCAGAACTGCCATATATCGAGCTGCGTATGCCTATCAACATTTTGTCGGTACGGTTTTCGCAGAACGTGTGACAATTCAGACATCCCCTCCCGTAATATCCGTTGTCCAATATGAGCGATTCGTTATAATTTTGCAAATTGCGCTGATAGAGGCCCATCTTCCGCCAAGTACTGTGCGCGGGGTGTATTCTCCTGTACACGAGGAAACCGTCTATGTTCTCACGGGCGATTTCATTTGTTATAGTCTGAAACCGATTCCATCGTTCATCGTCGCCCGTCTTCACAGAAACATCGAAGCAAAGCTGCTGTCGGCGGTTTGTATTTAGCAGCTTCTGCCATCGCCCCTCGGGAATAACAATTTTGCCATTTCGGCTGAAAACTTCGATTGGCTTGCCTTGTTTGGAGTGTATCTTTACACAGAAACGTAAACCTTTTTCCTGCACAACAAAGTTCAAAGGTGCAATGTTCGGCGGAATGACAGTCTCGCAATAGTCGGGACGGATACTGGGGAGCCGAGCAACGGAGTTGTACTCATCGATTGGCACTTTTCTACCCCGCAGGCCATAAGACAGTGCACAGGCGGATAGTATGACCAGTGTCAGAGAACTAAAAACTATCGTCTGTTTCCTCATTTCCTCACTCCCGAAAAGCCATAAATGCAGTAGAATAAATAACTGTCGCCGTAATTTTTTGCCAGCTCATAAAATGCAGCCTGCTTGTTTTTGCCGTAACGGTTGAAAATTTGACTAAAGGCATCCATTCGCTGATGTGATTCCGAGCTGAACCGGCGACCGTGCAGGTCAAGTGGTTTTCTTGTGCGGTTCACATGCACCAACATCGCTTCTTCGTACAATCGAGGAATTTGAGTATAATCAAAATCATCCAATCGGTCAAGGTTTTGTACAAACTTGTCCAACTGCCCGGCCAGCATATACCATGCCATCAGGTATTCGAAGGCCATACGGTTTTGCTTGTTCTTTTCCAGTAGCTGCGACAATATGTCCTCAATGTCAATAGCGGAGAAACCAGAATCCTTCTCCAGCATCACCGAGCGCAAATGCTGAATCTTCTCATCTGCTGCCAGATTAGGGTCGGATTGCAGACGCTCCAGGTAGTTATTGGCCCAGTCAGCATCAAACAAGGTTTTACTGAGCGCTCCAAGGAAAATCCGGGCCGAACCGATATCACCCTTAACCATGTTTACAAAAGCCAGCCTTTTGAGAATTAGGGGGCGCTCTCCGAATACTTCCAGACATTCGGTCAAATCGTTCTGGGCTATGTTGATCAGACCAAGGTCAATATAAACGTCGAATTTCTTCCAGTATGCAAATTGGGAGCCTTTAGCGGTCAGAAACAGTGTGCCGGAATGCTGGGGATAGGAGAACATTTCGAGATTGAGTCGGCCGCTGTGATATAAAGCGCGGTTGACTGCATGGATTATATAGAAGCTGTTAGGGTGGCGCTGAGCTGAGTCAATCACCTGATGCCACATCTTGTGGCAGGCATAGTAATCTACCGCAAACAGGTTTTTTTTCTTTATGTCACGAGAAAAGAATACAGCGCCGAAGGCGAGCCCAAACAGCACTAATGATTCGACAGTCCATCTGAGCCTCTTATGTCGAGAGTACCATGAAGATATTTGTGCGACCAGCCGGAAGAATTTATTGTCGGTTTTTTCTTTAACCGATCTGGTGAGAGCCATTCGTCCAAGGCCTGCGATTAGCGCGGTCAAAGGCAGGACCAGGTAAACCAGACAGGCCAATATTACCATTCTTCTGCCGGCTTCATAAAGAATAGTTTTCCAGGAGAAAGGTAATAAATCACTGAAAGCGTTGATAATACTCTCGCCGAAGAGTATGACACCCACAACGTATGGAATTACAGCGGGAGATAACAAATACAGCAGTCCCACCTGCCGGCGGCGGCCAAACATCAGTTCATAAATCGCGCATAGCAGCGCAAACAGCAGGTACGCAGCACCGGCGAGGTAATACAGAATTATGGACAAAAGCAGAAAAACAGCCGGTTGAAACCAGCCTGCTCGCTGCTTCTTTGTTGTCATTTTTAGATACAGGCATACAAAAAGCAGTGCTGCCGATAACGCCGTTGTGGTGGTAAAACGATAGGTATATTGAGTGTAGATGATGAGCAGAAGAACCGGCGCGAGAAAGCGGACCCAGCGAAGACGGGGGTAGTTAATAATTCTTAGAAAGTAGCCCGTACATAGGCAAATCAACCACGCCTGCAATGTTGCGACGAGGGCCCCCACCCAGCCAATGTAGAAAAGCTGCGAGAGCAAAGCCGCAGTATATTCGAGGAGTCCGCCGGGCCGTGACACAAACTCCTTGAAAAAGGCCCAGCCCGTAAAAAAGGAAGGGAAATTTATAATCTCCCCGGCACCGTGGTAGATAAGGCGAAGGTCAACATCCAGCCAGAGGTACAGATAGAACAGAATAAAAAAGATAGAGCTTCGTATGATTCCGGCAACGTTTTGACCGCGGCCCCATTTTCTAATTTCGATTTGTGAATTTCCAATTTCCAAAACTGCTCATATCCTATAGAGAAGGTTACTTTGTCGCTTCTATTGCGTCTGAAAGATTGAGTGTCCCTTCATATAAGCTTCTGCCGATTATCGCCGCTTCGGCCCCCAATTCAGCCAGCTTCTTAATATCGGATATCTCACTTACCCCGCCCGAAGCGACAACACCTACATCTACCGCCTGGACAAGCGCCTTTGTCCTTTCAAAGTTTGGCCCCGTCATCATGCCGTCTTTGGTAATGTCGGTATATATTATGGCCGCCAGGGGTAGTTTAGCCGCCTCGGCTGCAAACTCCAGCAGGTCTGTCGCGCTGTCCTGCGTCCAGCCGTGAGTGGCGACCTTTGGGCCCCTGGCATCAAGGCCAAGGACAATTTTATCGCTGAACTTCTCCGCGCACTCGGCGAACCACCCGAAATCACTTACGGCCTTCGTGCCGATTATCACCCGCTCTACCCCGATATCAAGTAATTGTTTTATGGAGGCTTCGTCCCTGATTCCCCCGCCGACCTCGATTTTGAATTGTTCGAGGGCCGCTATGACTGATATTGTATCGGTATTAACCGGCCTGCCGACCCTGGCACCGTCCAAATCGACGATATGCAGCCATTGGGCTCCAGCCAGGCTAAATTCCTGTGCCTGCTTGACCGGGTCATCCTCGTAATTTATCTGGTGGTTGTACTGCCCCTGAATAAGCCGTACACATTTGCCGTCCCGAAGGTCAATTGCCGGTATGATAAACATCTCTGAATCCCTAAAACCAACAAAGCTTAAAAACCTTTAGCAAGCTGTGCTTAATTTTAGATAAATGCTTTTATTGTTGCAACAAATTTTGCCTGAACATTTGTAAACGGAACAAATGCTCGGCGGTTGGTCACTACCCTCGGCCCTGAAAATCTACTTCGGGCTGAATATTCTTGCAATTCAGAAGAATCGGGTGTATAGATTATAGTTGTAGTTATGGAGAGGTGTCGGAGCGGCTGATCGAGCCGGTTTCGAAAACCGGTGTGCCCTTTTCGGGTACCGCGGGTTCGAATCCCGCCCTCTCCGTTTTTTTTATTTTAGAAGTACATCACCCCTATGCTCTGTCATACCTGGTGTATTTTCAGGGTGACCATGACTCTACCTGCAACCGGTTACTTCTATTAATCCTCTTTCTTCAAAATCGTGTAAGCATCTCCCGGCTACTTGCCTGTTCTTGTGAAAAAACGCTGCAATTTGGCTTACTGTCGGCATTGGGTATTCCGCTTTGACAGACTAATAGGAAGTAAGAGTACTCTGTTGAGCGTTCAGCCCCGCCTTTGTCGGTTGTGTTTATATAGTCATCGCAGTAGAATGTTTTTTTCTGCGTTCTATTATGAAAAAATCGCTTTCTAAATGTGTTCGCCAGGCTCTTGCAAACGTGTGGCCATTGTACGGGGCGGCGTTTGCGATGGCGATAGGTCTGAGCGTATTATGGACGGCCATGCCGTTTATTCTGCGCAACATCGGTGGAACTGAAGAGCACGTCGGATATGCCTGGGCAGCCAACATGCTCGGCTACCTGTTGAGCTTGTTGTTTGCCACATCGATGTTGGGGCATCTCAATCCCCGCCATATAACCCGTATGGCCGTGGCCGCTATGTTATTGGCAATCCTCGTGATGGCCGTTGTGGTCTACCATGCAATAGCCCACAACCAGCTCAATAGCCCAATGCTTATCTGGATGATGATTGGCGCAGGTACACTCGCCGGAGCTGCGATGTCACTGTTTTGGCCTTTTCTAATGAGCTGGGTTTCGGCTGACTACGAGGGCACCGCCCTGAACCGCCGCCTCGGAACCTATAACGGAACGTGGTCCGCTGCCGCAATCACAGGGCCTCTTATAGGTGGTGTGCTTGTAGATATGAGCACCCTTGGTCCGATCACGGCGTGCATTGCGTGTCTGGCGATTTGCTTTGTCCTACTCTGCCTGGCTCATGATACGTCTGCCGGCACCGCTGCATTTGTGAAACCGGTCGATGTTGTTCAAATCCCATTTGACCGAGAGCTGCTATTGTGCTTTAGGTGGATGGCCCGCGTTGGCCTGTTTTGCTCCTGGGTCTGCCTGGGGGTGTCACGTTCGCAGTTTGCACTGCTGTTTACAGGTTTAGGGTTCTCAGAAACGCAGTTCGGGATAATTATTACAATATTTGGAATCTTTAACTTCCTCATCTTAACCGGCTCAGGCCGCCTAAGCTTCTGGCATTTCAAACCTGTGCTGCTTCTAAGCGCTCAGATGGTGCTTGTTATTTCTCTTTTTCTTATCATCTTCGGCCGTACGCTCTGGACCTTTGTTCCTGCATTTGTGATTATGGGCTCCAGTTTTGGCTTCGCGTATAGCTCCCACCTCTATTACGGTGCGTGCGGCAGTAAAAAACGCTCCGCCCAGATGGCAACACACGAAGTCACCCTCTCACTCGGTGTCATCGTCGGCTCCGGAGCAGGGGGGTACCTGTCCAGACACTTTGGAGTGTACTCACCATATTGGTTTGCCGTTATTGTACTTGCTCTTGGTCTGATTGCTCAAGTGATTGCATGGGTCGTTCTAAAACCCGAGCAGCACAGCCAACCCGCATAGCCCCACTGGAGAACCTGCTCAGGTTGCCCCGGAAATTCCATCTTATAATACCTCCTTGCAGATAATCGTCTATTGTGATAGGCTGAACGTTACTCAATTCGTAAATTTGGTGTAAGCGGCGTTACTATGCTCAAGAAAGATGACAAACACTATTGTAAACAGAAAGCAGTCGAACATAAATTGTAATGGTAATTCAGCCATGGGAAACAGAAAATTTCATAAAGTCCTGTTCTCTTTAGCATTGTCATTGTTGGCTTGTCTTTTTTCAGCAAAGCTACAGGCACGCTACATTGCCGGCAAGAGTCCCGGACACGCAGGGGACAGTCACTTTAACCAGGATGGTTTTTTGAAAATCAATGGAACCGCTCGGCTGGTCATAGGCTTATATGAGCTGCCCAAAGAAGATGCGATACTAAAAGAAATGGCCGAAAACGGTTTCAATTTAGTTCGGTCCACACAAGACGTAAAAACCCTGGACAGGATACACAAACATGAGCTTTACGGTTGGATTTGTCTGGGTTCGGCTGCGAAGCTGAAAGAAGTTGACGAAAAATCTGAACAAAAACTGGCGCAAATCATAAATGACTTCAAAAATCACCCGGCGCTGCTGGTCTGGGAACTGCCTGATGAGGCCCTTTGGAATATCTGGTGGTCGCGGTCTCCCTGGGTATTCGGCGGACAGCAGCGCGAACTACGAAAACACATAGAGAAAGCCAAATCCGACACCATAGGCACGAGCATCGCCGGGTTTTCGTCTCTTTTGGAAAAGGCCAATGATTATAACCAGCGTGGATTGTTCAAAAGGAGCGAGGAAATCTATGACAGGCTATGGAAAGAGCTTCAAATACAAAACCCACATCCCGACTGGAAAGAGTCAGGCTGTCCAGCGGATGTGGATAGACTAAGCACAGCTATTGCTCGAGGCTGCAAAGTCATACGGCAGTTTGACCCCGGCCATATTATCTGGCAAAATCACGCCCCTCGAAACTCTGTCAAGAGCTTGCAGAAATATAACCAGGCGGTTGATGCCGCCGGGTGTGATATTTACCCTGTACCTTTCAATCCAAGTAACGGACATAGCGGCTTAAAGGACACAAATCTTAGTTCGGTGGGAGCTTATACAGACAGGATGCGTGCGGCATCTCCTGGTAAATCAATGTGGATGGTGCTGCAAGGATTCGGTTGGCGGGACCTCAAGAAAGAAAGCGAGAAAGAATCGGACCCCGCTAAAGGCCGGCGTCCTAACTTTCACGAAAGCCGTTTTATGGCTTATGATGCCGTTGTGCAAGGAGCAAATGCAATCCTCTACTGGGGCACACACTATATTGAGAAGGACAGCTCCTTATGGCGGGATTTGATGAAAATAGCCCGTGAGCTGCGTGCCCTTGAGCCGGCAATCCTCGGACAGCTCCCAAAGACTATACCGGTCGCAATTGCAGATGAAACTTATGGCTCCATAGATGGGCAGGGGCCACAGTTGTTGCTTGGCAAGACCGGCAAAGACTGGGTATTGATTGCCGTTAACGAGAACAATCAGAGTATTGCTTTTACTGTAAGCCGATTGCCAAAAGAAATAGAAGGAAAGACGCTTTACAGACTTTACTCAGATGAGAGTCATATTGTAAAACAAGGGCTTATTCGTGATGGAATTCGAGGCTTCGGCGTGCATGTTTATGCCACGAGCCGATGCTTTGAGGTTGCACGGGCTTGGCGCCCGTGAAAACACGGCCAAGATGGCCGTGCCACAGCTTCTAACGGAGCTTTGTGGCCACAGACGACACCCTGTTTACAAATATGGGAAACGCAGGAACAAGCAATTACCTTTTTGGAAAATACCTTATGTCCATTAAATTAACAGCAGTGTTAGTTGTTGCCTGTGTTGCTCAATCTGTTGCTATTGCGGGGCCGGTGCCGCTAATTCCCGAGACAGCTTACGAAATCATCGACGACTTGTCGTATTCGGAGGCGACAGCTCAAACATCCTGGAGACCAATGACCGGCAGCAAATCAGTTTCGTTAGTAGAAATTGAAGGCAAAAAAGCATTGAAAATGCCCTGTAACTTCTATGGCACTAAGTTTGACCGGTCTTCCTGGGACCGAGAACTCAAGCTGGACCTTACGATGTGCAAGGGCGTGCAATTCCTGTTTTACTGTCACGATGCATCATCCATAGGCAGCTTTAGAGTTTACTTTCACAGTGGAGACGGGTGGTACAGAGGGAAGTTCGCCGCTCCTGCCTCGGCCGGTTGGACGGTAGTGAAGATTCACAAGAACTCGACCGACATAGAAGGCCGCCCAGCCGGATGGAGCAAGGTCGACACGATTCGCATTTCCGCATGGCGCGGTCAAGACGTGGATACCGCGTTTTACATTACAGCTTTAGGTTTGTTTGGCTCAGGCGGCAAAATTATCGTTGTACGTGGTGATTCAGTAGCAAACGAAATACCTAACGAATTAAAGGCTGTTAAACAATACGCCAACATCATGGCCAGGTTTCTTGACAGGGTTGGTCTTTCACACATAGTCCTTAGCGACCTTGATGTTACTGAAGAGAGACTGAAAGGTATCAAGCTCATGATTCTGCCGTACAATCCGAAGATGCCGGACAAAGTGGCGGAGAGAATAGCCAAATTCCTTCAGGCCGGTGGGAAGCTGATTACCTGTTACACACTGCCCAGACGTTTCGAAGCAATAGTGGGTATTCGCGTCGGCCCTCATATTCGCCAGAAATATCAGGGTTATTTTGCCTCGATTCGTACTTGCGATGAGGGTTTACACGGAATGCCGGCTGTTACCGAGCAGGTTTCCTGGAACATAAATGATGTATCTGCTGTAGATGGCCGCAGTCGCATCGCTGCCTTGTGGTACAGCAATAACGGCCAATCTACAGGTGAACCCGCCGTTGTAATCAGCGAAAACTGTATCTATCTGACGCATGTGCTTTTGTCCGATGATTCAGCGAACAAGGTGCAGTTGCTGCTGGCTATGATTGGAAACCTCGTACCTGAGCTGTGGCGTGAAGCAGTCAGGGGCTGCCTTGACCGTATCGGCCGGTTTGGACCATATACTGAATACAATTCGTCAAAGCAAGGCGTAGAAAAAATCATCTCCAAAGGTAGCCCTGCCGGATTAGCTCTGGACCGCGCCGCCGGACTTCGTAAGCGGGGCCTGGCTCTGCTGTCTGAGGGTAACTTCTCCAAGGCCATTGCCGCCGCTGAAAAAGCCCAGGAGTCTATGATAGAGGCGTACTGCTTAGCTCAAAAGCCCCTGCAGGGAGAACATCGGGCGTTCTGGTGTCACAGTGCTTTTGGTGTGGCCGGCATGACATGGGACAGGGCCATTGAACTTTTGGCTGAGAACGGCTTCACCGCTATCCTGCCTAATATGCTCTGGGGAGGTGCAGCCTTTTATAACAGTGAAGTATTGCCTGTGGCGGCAGCCGTGAAGGAAAAGGGCGACCAAATAGACCTTTGTCTTACCGCGTGTAAGAAATACGGGATTAAATGTCATATCTGGAAGGTCAACTACAACATGGGCTGGGCAACAGACAAAAAGTACATCGCCAGGATGAAGGCAAAGGGGCGCACGCAGGTCAACTATGATGGCTCATCGAATGAACGCTGGTTGTGTCCATCACACCCGGACAACCAGAAACTGGAGATTGAGTCTATGCTCGAAGTCGCTGGCAAGTACGACGTCGATGGGTTGCACTTCGACTATATCCGCTATCCTGGCAAGGATGGCTGTTTTTGCAAAGGCTGTCGTCTCCGTTTCGAGAAAAGCATTGGCCGAAAGATAAATAACTGGCCCACCGACCTGAGAAATAACGAAAGCCTGAACGAAAAATGGCTGGACTTCCGCCGGCGGCAGATAACCACTGTCGTGGCTGCCGTAGCCCAACGGGCAAAGAAAATAAGACCAGACATCAAGGTCTCTGCTGCGGTTTTTAGAAACTGGCCGGTTGACCGTAACAGTGTTGGTCAGGATTGGAAGTTATGGTGTGACCGCGGCTTTCTTGACTTCGTCTGCCCTATGGACTACACAGACTCCGGCAGCCACTTTGAGAACATGATTGGACAACAGCTTGAGTGGGCCGGTAATGTTCCTTGTTATCCCGGGATCGGTTTAAGTGTCTGGAGCAGCTCCTCCGACATCTGCAAACTAATTGAGCATATCAATATCACACGCCGACTCGGTACAGGGGGCTTTACCATCTTTAATTACGGCCCGACGGAAACAAATGAAGTCTTACCCTTATTGGGAAAGGGCATCACGAGGAAGAGATAATATGCAGACGCTCTCCTTACTTAGCGGCAGCATTATGGTTGCTGCTATTGATTTTCGGCGTGCTGAGTTTCATTTGCCCGGGCTGAGTAGCACCGGGAGCATTTCTAACACATCTAAAGCCATAGATATCGTATCCAAAGCAGACATCAACATAGCCGGGGTCTTCATTATAACGATAACCTGAGCGACAGTTCTCGGCGCTGAATTTCCATGCACCGCCGCGCACCACCTTGTTGTCGCCGGTCTTCGGTCCCTTTGGATTCTCTTGCGGGCTTTCCTGATAGTAGTCCACCTTGTAAAAGTCGTTGCACCATTCCCAGACGTTACCGTACATATCGTACAATCCCCACGGATTGGGTCGCTTTTTACCTACCGGCTGCGGTTTTCCGCCGGAGTTCTCCTTAAACCATGCGTATTTCTGTAACTTTGACGGAACATCGCCAAAGAAATACGCTGTTTTGGTTCCTGCCCGACAGGCGTATTCCCATTCTGCTTCCGTAGGCAGTCTGTATCCATTTGCATCAAAATTACATTCCCATATTTTCAGATTATAGCAGGGTTGAAGACCCTCCGACCGGGAACGGGCATTACAGTATCTTACGGCGTCGGACCAGCGTACTTGCTCGACAGGATTCATACTTGCCTTCCAGCGGGAAGGATTTTCTCCCATCACTTTCTGGTATTCGGCTTGAGTTACCGGTAGCTTATCGATATAGAACGGGCTGACAAACACCTCGTGGGGCTTTGCATCTACCTCATCGGCATCTCCCATTGTAAACCAGCCGCCGGGAAGGCTCGCCATCAACATTGCGGATTCATTCTCCGTTTTGCCCGGGTCATCGGCCGGCACCTTGCGTTCACAGCCTTGAAGCAGAGCTAAAGTTCCAGGTAAGAGAATTGCAGCTATAATATACGGTTTCATAATCGTTGGTTGTGGCACGGGCGACAAGTCCGTGGAAACACGGCCAGGATGGCCGTGCCACAGGGATGGCCGTGCCACTCATCCTTCAATTTGAAATTACATGTTGGGTTCCCATTTCGCCATCTTTTTGCCAAATGCGGTCCCGTTCAATAGTCCGGCCATATTTCATAGCCGTCAGGATTTCTCAGGCACTTTCTGCAACGCCTTCTGACCTCCCGGGCTATTTCAAGTGCCCGGGGTTGATTTACGCAGCTATAGCCTGCCTCCTGAAATAATTTCCTGGTTATACTATGAAACTTTGCAATTAGCTCGTCTTGAGCTCCTCCCATTGCTCTCCATTTTTCGCTAAGGTCTGAAAAGGTCGGCAGATTTTGCGGGTTTTTCTTGTGAGTAAGAGCTTTAGTCTTGCGGGCCAGTTCAGCGGCATATTCCAGGGTTTTTATATTCTCTTTCTGCCTGTTATATTCCTGAGGTATCTGCTGTGTTATTGTCTCCATACTATCAAGAAATTGTTTTAAAACAGGGTTGGATTTGCTTTTGAGATTTAGAAAGCTCATCATGTCACGAGAAAAATCCTGATATTCGCTGATTCTCTCGACATGCCGGGTGACAAAGTAGACCATATCATCCACCGCTTCGGCGACATACTCTTTCTTCTCTACTTCCCGGCCTGCCTTAAAAACTACTTCTATTGCTGCAGTACACCCACA
>DUZJ01000066.1 GCA_013349615.1 Planctomycetota bacterium
GATCGAAGGACAAATCAGTCTGTTTAGTAAAAATTTTGATGTAAGGTTTATATAAAATGATGAACATATTTGAATATGCAATGCAGATGGAAAAGGATGGTGAGAATTATTATCGCCAGTTAGCTCAGCAGACAGCTAATAAAGGGCTAAAAACCATTTTAACTATGCTGGCTGATGAGGAGGTCAAACACTACAACGTCATTGAGAGAATGAAAACCGAAGAGCCACAGATGGCTGATACCACAATCCTGACTGATGCGAAGAATGTCTTCGTTAAAATCAAAGAGTCTAACGAAAATTTCGCTTTTGACATTAAGCAAACAGAGCTTTACAAAAGGGCTCAGGATATCGAGGAAAAAAGTCGTGATTTCTACCTGGGAAAAGCTGGCGAGTTCAAAGAAAAATATCAGAAAGAACTTGTCTTGCGATTGGCTGAGGAAGAAAAGCAACATTATTTTTTATTGGAGAATATAATTGAATTTGTATCCAGGCCGGAAACTTGGCTTGAAGACGCCGAGTTTTATCATTTGGAAGAATATTAAAAATTATCTATTTAGAAAGGGGAAAAAATGACAAGATCAGTTGGCAAAAAAACTGTGATTTTGGGGATTTTGATTGTGGTGGTGGTCTTTGCGTCGATGGTATATCCGCATTGTCAAATACCCTGCGGCATTTACGACGACCCGATGCGATTTGATATGATTGCTGAGCACATCACAACGATTGAAAAATCGATGAAGCTGGTAACGGAATTGTCCGGCCAGGACAGGCCGAATATGAACCAGATTGTCCGCTGGGTCCATAACAAGGACACACACGCCGATGAAATCAGCCATATAGTAGCCTATTATTTCATGGCTCAACGACTGAAACTGCCTGCTGAGGGCGATGTGAAGGCGTATAATGAATACGTCGGGAAGCTCACTCTGCTTCATAAGATACTTGTCTATACGATGAAGACAAAGCAAACTACAGATTTTGCGAATGTGGAAAAACTCAAGTCTCTTTTGGCAAAGTTCCAGGACGTATATTTTGGCAAGAGCAACCAAAGCCGGCGCGACCATAGCGGACACAAGCACCTACAATAATGAGGTGAAGTTATGAAAGGAAGAGAAGCTGTAGTGACAATGAAGGGAAGCTCCTTGACTTTAGTGGGCACCAAAGTCGAGGTCGGTGATTCGGCTCCGGATTTTGAAGTAGTCGCGAATGATTTGTCGCCGGTTAAATTTGGCTCCTTTCGTGGAAAGATCTGCATTATTTCATCTGTTCCATCTCTGGACACACCCGTATGCGACACGATGACCCGCCGATTCAACCAGGAGGCAGGCAACCTCGGTGATGACGTGGTTGTATTGACTATTAGTATGGACCTTCCTTTCGCTCAGACTCGCTGGTGTGGAGCAGCAGATGTAAAAAATGTGCAGACCCTTTCGGACCATCGCGATGCGTCGTTCGGCAATGCGTTCGGTGTGTTAATTAAGGAGTTGCGACTTCTTGCGCGGGCCGTATTCGTCGTGGACAAGGAAGGCATTGTGAGGTATGTACAGATAGTGAGCGAATTGACAAATGAGCCGGATTATGAAGCCGTGCTGCAGGCAGTAAAGGACGTCAAAGAATGAGAGAGCTGAAACCAAACGTTTACGCGGTTGGGGCGGTTGATTGGGACAGGAGATTGTTCGATGAGCTGATACCACTGCCTGATGGTACAAGCTACAACGCTTATCTGATAAAAGGCAGCGAGAAAACCGCTCTTCTGGATACGGTTGACCCAACAAAGGCCGATGTACTAATCGATAACCTCGTCAGGATTGGTATCAACAGGATAGATTATGTTGTTGCCCACCACGCCGAGCAGGACCATTCCGGCAGTATCCCGGATGTTTTGATGCTCTATCCTGATGCAAAGATAGTAACAAACGCCAAGTGCAAGGGCATGCTTATCGATTTATTGAACGTCGCTGATGATAAATTTATCACGGTCGAAGATGGTCAGACGCTTTCTTTAGGCGATAAGACACTTCAGTTCGTGTATATCCCATGGGTCCACTGGCCTGAGACCCTGGGCACATACCTTCAGGAGGACAAGATATTTTTCCCGTGCGATTTCTTCGGCTCGCACCTTGCGACGAGCAGCCTGTTTGTGGATGACGAAGCGGTTGTTTATGAAGCTGCCAAGAGATATTACGCTGAGATAATGATGCCTTTCAGAACGACAGTAAAAAAGAATCTCGAAAAAATAAAGGCCCTGGAAATTGAAATGATTGCTACAAGTCACGGCCCCATCTACGACAGGCCCGAGTTTATTATCGATGCTTATAAGGATTGGGTCGGCGACGAGGTTAAAAATGAAGTTGTGCTGCCGTATGTCTCCATGCACGACAGCACGAGAAAAATGGTTGAGCATTTTGCAGACGCTTTGATTGAAAGAGGTATTACAGTTAAGCAATTCAAACTTTCGTCAACTGATATTGGCAAACTGGCGATATCGCTTGTCGATGCAGCGACAATTGTGCTTGGCTCACCGACGGTTTTGACAGGTGCGCACCCGGCGGCTGCATACGCTGCGATTTTGGCAAATGCACTCAGGCCGAAAACAAGGTTCGCTTCAATCATCGGCTCCTACGGATGGGGCGGCAGGATGGTAGAGCAGCTTACGGGAATGATACCAAACCTTAAAGTTGAGGTCCTTGAGCCGGTGATGGCGAAGGGCCATCCTAAAGATGAAGATTTTGTGGCTCTGGATAAATTAGCTGACCAAATCCTGGCTAAACATAAGGAGCTTAAAGTCTCCAAGTAGAGCGGGAATTTTTTTAACGCTATATTAAGGATGGAAAATCAGAATTGCCAAATTTCGAAAGGGGAAAATTATGGCTAAGAAGCTGGAAGTTTATAAATGCATGGTGTGCGGTAACATCGTGGAGGTAATTCACGGCGGGGCCGGCGAACTGGTTTGCTGTGGCCAGCCGATGAAAAACCTTGCTGCAAAGACGGCCGATGAGGGCAAGGAAAAGCACGTACCGGTGATTGAGAAAATTGAAGGCGGCATCAAAGTGAAGGTTGGCTCAGTGCCCCATCCAATGCAGGATGAACACTATATTGAGTGGATTGAACTGCTTGCCAACGGTAAGGCGTATCGGCAGTTCCTTGAACCTGGCGGTGAGCCTGAAGCCGTGTTTAACGTTGAAGCCGATTCTGTCAGCGCAAGAGAGTATTGCAATGTTCACGGATTGTGGAAGGGAGAGGGATAATGGGCGTTACTTTTAATGCAGATGAAATCTTCGAGATGGCCGAGCAGATAGAAAGAAACGGCGCGAAATTCTACCGCGTTGTTGCGGACAAGCTGCCTGAGGTGCGACAGATCCTGCTTGACCTCGCTGCTATGGAAGACGAGCACGAGAAGACTTTTGCGGACATGCGTGCGCAGCTTTCAGGCCGGGAGCAGGAAGCCCTGGTTTTTGACCCAGAGGGGAAAGCTCAGATGTATCTTCGAGTGATAGCGGATGGATTTGTTTTTGACGCCAAGGCGGACCCAACTGAGCGGCTAAAAGGCCAGGAGACAGCAGAGGAAGTTCTTAAGATAGCCATTGCCCTGGAAAAGGATTCCATAGCGTTTTATGCCGGCCTGAAAGAGTGCGTACCACCCAGGGCCGGCAGAGACAAAGTCGAGGCGATTATCAGGGAAGAATTTGGCCATATTGCTACTTTGAATGAAAAACTGTCGGCCCCGCACCTATTTTGAGATTCGATGGTTATTTCAGAAAATGAAGCTCAATATGTTCAAAAACCATATTACCGGGGATAGCGTCTCTTCCCAAAATAGGTGCGGGGTGAGTAGATTCTTATCTGGTTCTGTTGTTGGCAGAGGAACTGCGTCGGGGGATATTGATGTTAGATTTAGAATCACTGTTCAAACTAAGTTACGGGATGTGCATCATCAGCTCAAGGAAGAACGGTAGATTTAACGGCTGCATTGTTAATACCGTCTTTCAAGTGACACCCGAGCCGCCAATAGTAGCGGTTAGCATTAACAGGCAGTGTTTGACCCGTGAGTATGTTACCGACAGCAAGGTTTTTACAGTGTCTATTCTCTCGCAGGAAGCACCGATGAGTTTTATCGGCAGGTTTGGATTTAGGTCCGGCAGAGAAATAGACAAATTTGAGCAGGTAAATTTCAAGACAGGTCAGACCGGAATCCCGATAATTTTGGATAACACTGTAGGTTTCATCGAGGCTGAGGTTACTTCAAGTATTGATGTTGGAACACATACGTTGTTTATTGCCGGAATCGTAGCTTGCCAGACGCTTGATAAAGATAAAGAGCCTATGACATACGCCTACTACCGTGATATAAAGCGTGGCAGAACGCCTAAAACTGCTGCAACGTATATCAAGAAAACATCAGCGGCAAAGCTAAAGGAAGGAATTACAGATATGAAGAAATACAAATGTCTTCTATGTGGGTACATTTACGACCCGGCTGTGGGCGACCCTGATAATGGCGTGGAAGCCGGTACCGCTTTTGAAGATTTGCCGGAGGATTGGGTCTGTCCGGAATGTGGTGCGGGCAAGGATGAATTTGAGTCGGTTGAAGATTAGCCGTTCGGGCTTAAGAAAAGTTGCTATGCAGGAAATTCGACCATCCGTAACCCAACGGGATATTATCTGTGCGGAAATAGCTGCACCGCCAACTGCGATAGTGGTTTTTGGGGCATCCGGAGACCTGACCCGCAGGAAATTGCTTGTCGGTCTCATCGAGCTCTTTAAGCGAGGCTTACTTAACGAGCGATTCTATCTTTTAGGCTGCGGTAGAAAAAAACTTACCAGTAAGCAGCTCAGGCAAATTGCACAACAGGCAATACAGGAAAACTCCACTGATACGTCAGCTAAAGCGATAGCGCCTTTTATCAACAGTCTCTACTATGTAAGCGGTGACTACAATGATGCTTCATTCTATGAGAATATCAAAATTAAACTGGCCGAGTTAGGCAAGAAACATAAAGTTGACGGCGCCGTCGTTTTTTATCTGGCGGTCCCCCCATTTTTATATGGTACGATAGTTAAGCATCTCGGCTCGGCAGGCTTGTCCTGCCCCGATGAGCCTGATTCGAGGCAGCGCGTCAGATTAGTTTTGGAAAAGCCCTTTGGTTTTAGTTTGCAAAGCGCTGTCGAATTGAATAATAAAATCCACCGATGTTTTGATGAGTCGCAAATATATCGCATCGACCATTATCTGGGCAAAGAAACCGTTCAGAATATCTTGATGTTTCGCTTCGCCAACACGATTTTCGAACCCGTCTGGAACCGAAATTATATCGACGGCGTACAGATAACGATAGCTGAGACGATTGGAGTTGAGCATCGGGCGAGCTATTATGACAAAGCCGGTGCTCTTCGCGATATCTTTCAAAATCATATGCTTCAAATGCTTGCTTTGGTAGCGATGGAGCCTCCGATATCCTTCGAAGCAGACCACGTTCGGGACGAGAAGGTCAAACTCCTGCGGTCGATTCGCCCTTTCAAGCTGGGCGAGTTGGACGATGTCATTGTGCGGGGCCAGTACGGCCCGGGTTCGATAAACGGCAGGGAAGTTGTCGGTTATCGAGAGGAGCCGGGCATAAATCCTGAGTCCAGGACAGAGACCTTCATTGCTGCAAAGCTGCTTATTGACAATTGGCGGTGGAAGGGCGTTCCTTTTTATCTGCGGACCGGCAAAAGACTCGCCAGGAAGAATACCGAGATTGCTATCACTTTCAAACAAGTCCCGCATTCTATGTTTATCTCTGCCGGCCTTGGTGACATGCCTTCAAACGTTCTTGTATTGCGGATACAACCGCAGGAAGGCATTTCCTTGAGCTTCCAGGCGAAGCAGCCCGGCTCAAAGGCTTGTATGAGCACGCTTAATATGAATTTCAGTTACAAAAGTGTCTTTGGTGTTGAAATGCCCGAGGCGTATCAACGATTGCTTTTGGACTGTGTGGTTGGCGACCAAACTCTTTTTACAAGAGAGGATGACGTGGAGGTGGCCTGGCGACTATTGACGCCCGTGCTGGAGACCTGGCAAAAGGATGATGCAGCCCCTTACGAATATCCTGCCGGTAGTTACAGCTTCGGCCAGGCCGATAGTCTTATTGAATCCGATGGTCGAAAGTGGCGAAAACTCGGAGGAGCGTGAATCGTGAATCAAATCACGAATCACGAACCAGCAGCTTGTTTATACCGCTCGAATGTCGGCTTTATTCCCGCTGCTTTCGCATCGCCGGCGTGGACGACCACGCGATAGCGCAGAGTAAGTGTCTCGCCCTTTTCCAGCTCCAACCGGCCGTCTTTGAGCCAGTTCATCGGGGTTGGTGAGAAGAAGCCATAGTCGCGCGTGAACCACTTGCACGGGTACCAGCGGTTGTGCGGATGCTGGAGGATGGCGATGCCTTCGGTAACACCGTCACGCGTGCCGGTATAGTCGCACCACGGCGAAGCTACGCCCCATGTCCCCTTCTCGCCGGTTTTGCCCTCGGCGTTGATGAGTGTGCCGCCGGACTTGACGCTCAACTCGCCCACGACGCGCGCCGAAAACAGCGCATGGTTTGACTTCAGGATACGGATGCGCGCCTGCGCCTCAAGACTGATTTCAAAATCTATAAACCGAAGCCCTTCGTTTGGTGCAGTGATGACAACACGGCGGCGGTCGAGGATGATTGGCTCCTTTCCGGGCTGCTGCCAGAGGCATTTATCGGTGAAGACGATGCGGTCGCCTGATGCTTCGATGAGCTTCGGCGCCTGTGAGACGATTTGCCCGCGTTCGTTGCCTTCCTGCCAGTAGTTGCCGCCGTTGACGCGGTCGCAGCCGAAGAACAGTGAATGATGGTGCGGATACGGCTGCGATGTTTCGGTAGTGATGGACTTGCCCGACGCCGGGCCATTCACCGGCCAGAAGTAAGGATATTTCTGTGATGCGGCGAACTTGTAGCATGTGAACAGCTTGCCTTCGACGGTGACTGTGACCTGGTTCTTTTCGAGCTTAGCCGCCAGTTGTTGCCCACTCACTTTCGCGGAAGAATCCGATTCTCCGTAAGGAGTCCCAGGGACTGCCGGGGCCAGAATACTGCACGCTGTAACTATCAATAAAATTGCACCTAAATTTGTCCAACAACTCATCTCGTAGTCTCCAGGAAAGCTGTTTGTGTCTGTTCATTTTTTCGGCTTTTTCTTACAGATGCCATGGGCTGCTCATTGGCTTAGAGAGCATCTTATTAGCCTCGTCATCGTTGGTAAATCGTTCCTGTTCGGGGTCCCATTTTAACTTCCTGCCAAGCCGCATGGCAATCTCGCCGAGCAGGCAGACGCTGCAGGAGCGGTGGGCCACCTCAACGGGGGCGATTGTTTCCGCTCGTGACTTTATACACTCGAAGAAGTTCGCTTTATGGTTATTACTTTTGTAGAGATGTAATTCATCGGGGCCGATAGCCGAGGTCAATAGTGACTTCGGATTCGCATCGAGGTGTCCGCGCTTGACGTACACCCAGCCTTCCGTCCCCTCGAAAAGGATCCCTTGCTTGTTTTTCCGGGTGTCGGTGCAGATGACCTTGACTCCGCCGGCGTATGTGTATTCGATGCTAAACGCGCCGTGCACGTCCCAGAGTCCGTCTTTGGGGTATTCCGCCTGTCCCTGGATTTCCAGGGGCCCGGTGTATTCGGTGCCCATCCCCCACTGCGCAATGTCATTGTGGTGGCTGCCCCAGCCTGTAATCATACCTGCGCCGTAATCTGCGATGCGCAGCCATCCCGGTCGGCCGTAGCCGTTTTGGGGGTGGACGCGTTTCTCGGTATAGGCGGCCCAGGGCGCGGGGCCCAGCCACATCTCGTAATCGAGCCAATCCGGAACCGGCATTGGGGGTTGCGGCCCCGTGGGAGGGTCTGTCCCAAAGCCAACTTTCACGGTTAGCAGCTTGCCGATGCGTCCATTGCGAACCAGCTCGCACGCAGAGCGAAAATTCGATTCGGAGCGCTGCTGGCTTCCGACTTGAAAGACGCGTCCATAGCGGCGAACTGTGTCACTTAGAATACGCCCCTCTTCAATTGTCAGCGTCAGCGGCTTCTGCAGAAAGATGTCCTTGCCGGCCCTGGCTGCGGCGAGCGCGGGCAGCGCATGCCAGTGGTCGGGCGTAACGATTGAGACCGCGTCAATATCCTCTCGTGCGACCAAATCTCTGAAATCCCCATAAGCTGCACAGCCTTTATAGCTCCCATTTTGGCTCTGCTTACTATAATGGGTTTGGACGAGCTGCCGGGCATGCTTTGTCCTTTTGGAATCGACATCGCATACGGCAACAATCCTGGCCTGCTTAAATCCCATAATCTCTCGCAAATCGCCGAGCCCCATCCGGCCAACACCGATGCAGCCTACTGTGATGTGATTACTCGGCGTGTTGGCACCAAAGACTGAGGCCGGAACAATTGTCGGCCAAATCGAAGCCATACCTGCGGCAGCAACTGCCGAGCTTTTCAGGAACTCTCGACGGGTTAATACATTTGACTTTTCGGTCCTCCGTAAGGAGTCCCAGGGACTTTTGCTTTTCATAGTTTTTCCTTACTTTTGGTATATTTTGAAATAAATCGCAGAATCTGTAATCATACTCGCTTTGGTATAACGAACGGTTTGCGGTATTTTCTCTTCAGCAGTTTGTTTGCCCGACTTTTGAACTCGCCGAAAAATTTTTCTTTACTCGAATCCATCTTGAGCCAGGGGCCGAGAACCGGCGGTGTCTTTTTGAGGTCTACTCCGTTGGCCGAAAGATGATTCTGAAAACGCTCAAAGGCTTCCAGGGAATCTTTGTCGCCCTGGATTATTTCCCTGATCTGGTCGTTTGAGGATTCCTTACCTATCCGGTAGGAAATATTGCCCATGTGACAGAGGGAGGTAGAGAGATGTCCTTCGAGAATGTCGGTTCTCAGGTCGCTTATTTTTCGGCTGCGCACCGCCTTGATGAAATTGGCCTGGGGCCCGATGCCGCCGCGATTGAAACGTTTGACCTCCTTGCCGTGATTGTCGTAGACCACAAGGTTCGTGATGTCAACGTAGCCGTGCTCACATTGGACCACCACACCAGTGTTGGGCCCGGGACCCTCACGGCCGCTTTGCATCACCACGCCGGTACTGCTGACCCCACGATAGACGTCCATTGCTGAATTATCTTTCTTTCGCGGCAGGCCGCGCACCTCATAGATAATGGGGGCTGGTTGATAGTCGTAGAAAGCTATCTGCGTGTTAGGGGTTTCTCCATCGTCGTCGTATCCGAACCGCCCGCCGATGCTCATCACCCGCGGCGGCAGCCCCGGTTGGCCCAGTACCCAGCGGCATATATCCAGTTGATGGGGGCCGTTGTTGCCGATTTCACCGTTGCCGGTGGGCCACACCCAGTGCCAGTCGTAGTGCAGTTTCTTGCGCATCAGCGGGCTCTTCGGGGCCGGCCCGCACCACAGGTTATAATCCACCGACTCAGGAACCTTCTGCGGTGCATCTACCTTGCCCATACTTTTACGTCGTTTGTAGCAAAAACCACGCACAACCAGTATCCTGCCAAGCTTGCCCTGCTGGATATACCGGACCGCCTCCCGGATTCCCTCGTTGGAACGGGAATCGAGGTCGGCCTGTACAACCCGGTTGTACTTCCGCGCCGCCTCCACCATCTTGCGTCCTTCCCAGATGTTGTGCGAAACAGGCTTTTCGACGCAGACATCTTTGTTCGCCTGACAGGCCCAAACGGTCACCAGCGCATGCCAGTGATTGGGCGTCGCGGTTGAAATTGCGTCAATGCTCTTATCCTCAAGCAGTTTGCGAACATCGACGTAGCCATCGACCTTTACGTTGCGGTTTTTTAATTTCCTGACTCCGCTGTCCAGAACATCTCTGTCCGCGTCGCACAGTGCTACTAACCGCACTCCGGAGATTTCTGTGTATGCGTTGATGTGGGTCCAGCCGTGGCCTCGAAAACCCACCACCGCCACACGAATGTCGTCATTCGCCCCTCGGACGCGGGAAAATGGTGAGGAGTGGACTATTTTTGGCCATGCCAGGGCCGTCCCTGCAGCAATTGCGGAGTTTTTCAAAAACTGCCTCCGGGTAAGTGCGTTTACCTTTTTGCTTGTTCTACTATTCATATTTCAATCCTATTATATTAAAAGGTCGATTCATTATAAGCGCCAGGGACTTCGCATCGGCCGGCTGAGCAGACGATTAGCGGAATCGTCGTCGGCGAACCGTTCGGCGTCCGGGTCCCATTTTAGCTTTCGGCCAAGCTGGATGGCAATGTGTCCAAGCTGACATAGCGAGGTGGTTCGATGGCCGACCTCTGCATCCGCGAGGGTCCGCCCGCGTGTTTTAACGGTGTCGATAAAGTCTCTTTTTTCATCCTTCAGCGGCAGATGAATTTCATCCGGTTTGATGGGCGATTTCAGGATTGACTCAGGATGAGCTTTCAGACTGCGATTGTTGTAATCGGCCTCAACCCAGCCATCGGCGCCTTCGAACCGCACGTATGGTCGGCTTGTCTTGTAAGTCATCTCCACGCCATTAGCGTACGTGTACCGGATTTCAAAATCCAGCAGCACGTTCCACAGGCCATCCGATGGATACTTGCCGCTGCCCTCGATATCGACGGGCCCGGTGCGGTCGGTGCCGTTGCCCCACTGGGCAATATCGTTCAGGTGCGCCCCCCAGTTTGTTACCATTCCCTCGCAGTAATCCCGGACGCGCATCCAGCCCGGACGGTTGTAGCTGTGCCGCGGATGCACACGATTTAGAGTATATGGCGTCAATGGAGCTGGCCCTGACCACAGCTCGTAGTCCAGCTCCTCCGGCACGGCCATAGTTGGCTGTGGGCCGCATGCGCTGTCACCGGCCGGCACGCCGGTGCGAATCGTATGTATCCTGCCGATGCGTCCATTGAGTACCAGCTCGCACGCACGTTGGAAGCATGAGTGCGAACGGAATTCGCTGTCGGTTCGGAACACGCGCTTGTAGCGCCGTACGGTATCACTGAGAACGCGGCCTTCGGCGATGCTCAGCGTCAGTGGCTTCTCACAGCAGATGTCCTTACCGGCCCTGGCGGCGGCGGTGGCCATCGGCACATGCCAGTGGTCCGGCGTGGAAATCATCACCGCGTCGATGTCCGTTCGGGCCAGAAGCTCTCGGAAGTCTTTATAGACCGAGCAGCCTTTGAACGAATCGGAACGTTGGCCCTTAGCGTAATGTTTCTCCACGGCCTTGTGAGCATTGTCGAGTCTCCATGCGTCTACATCACAAACTGCAGCCACCTGTGTATCCGATGAGTTCAAAAAAGACTTCAGATTAGAATAAAACGCCTGTCGGCCCATCCCAATCATGCCAATCGTAATCCGATTACCGGGAGGGTTGGCACCGAGTACCGAGGCCGGGACGATTGCAGGTCCGGCTAAAGCCATACCCGCTGCGACGGCTGCCGAGCTTTTTAGAAACTGCCGGCGAGTCAGCATATTTGCCTTTTTAGTTCTCTTGTTGTTCAATAGTTTTTGCCTACCCTTCCCGATAGAAGACCCGGAACCTTGGTCTTTCGTTGTTAATCTGTGCGATACAATCATATCAGATACACTCGTTACTGACAATAAGAATTTGTTTGCATTTGAAAGGAATTTGCTTTATCCTTAATGAAAAGTGGCGGTTAAGCATATTGACAGGCTTTAGTTCACGGGTGGAAAACAAAGCTCCGTGTTCAGAAAGGAGAGAATGGAGATGATGGAAAAAGAACGGACAAGAAGGCAGTTTCTGAGTGTGGCCGGTAAGGGGATGGCTGCTTCGCTGGTGGGCGTGAGTGTCTCGTGCGGGCAGAGTCAACCATCCGCTGGGAAGAAGCAAAGTCGTTTCGAGATTCGTAACCCAAAATTTGGAATTAGAAAAAAGAGACGGTTCGAGCTGGGACTGGCTTCGTACACATTAAGGAATTTCAAACTGGCCGAAGCACTGACGATGACCAGGAAGGTCGGATTGAAATATATTGCTCTGAAGAGTTTCCATCTGCCGCTGGACAGTACACCGGCCCAAATCAGGGCAGTCGCGGCCAAAGTCAAAGAGGCCGGCCTTGAGCTTTATGGGGGCGGCGTTATCTATATGAACAGCGAGGCGGAAGTAAATCGTGCATTTGATTATGCAAAGGCTGCCGGAATGAAAGTTATAATCGGCGTGCCAAAACCTGAATTGCTGAAATTGGTAGAGAAGAAGGTTAAAGAATACGACATTAAGGTAGCGATTCACAATCATGGGCCGGGCGATAAGACTTATCCAACGCCCGCGAGTGCTTACGAAAAAATAAAGAATTTGGACAAACGCATCGGGCTTTGCAACGACATCGGACATACGCAGCGGGCCGGCGTGGACCCGTCAGTCTCGGTCGAGAGATTTGCAGACCGGCTGCTGGATATCCACATGAAGGATGTTACCGAAGCGTCGGCCAAAGGACATGGGGTCGAAGCCGGACGGGGCGTAATTGATATCCCCAGGTTCCTCAGAACCCTGATAAAGATAAAGTACGCCGGCATAGTATCATTTGAATACGAGAAGGACGCCGACAACCCGCTGGCGGGTCTGGCCGAGTCGGTCGGTTACGTCAGAGGTGTGCTGGCAGCTATTTCCTGAACCGGAACGTAAGTGACAAGGCAAGAGGTAAGAGGTTAATTGAGTTTAACTTGTGTCTGCTCTTTTGTGCTCTTGTATATCGCCAGTATCACTTCGACTGCCTTTCGCGCTTCTGCTCCACTGATCCAGAAATCCTTGCCGCTTTCCAGCGAGTCGAGGAAGGCCTTGAAATTTCGGGTGTGATTATCGTGGGTGATTGCGGCTGGGTCCGCCACACCGCCGCCGCCTTCGATTTGGCCGTATTTCCTGCGGATTTCTTCGTCTTCCGGTTTCTCCTCGGCAAACTGCCAGACTGTAAAGCTGTTTTCCACCTGTATCACAGTGCCCTTTGTGCCGGTAATCTCAAACCGCCTGAACCGACCGGGGTATGAAGCGGTCGTGCCGTAGATAACTCCCAACGCTCCGTTGGTATAGCGCAGCACGGCGGCAGCGGTATCTTCAGCCTCTATTTTGTGCCCTAACGTCCCCGTGTAGGCCTGCAAAGATTCAATCGGCGGCATTACGTCACAAAGCATATCCACCATGTGAATTGACAGGTTCATTAATGCACCGCCTCCGTCTAATTTCCATGTGCCGTGCCAGGAGTCCTTGTAATACTCATCGGTCCGCCACCAGGGGACATAAATTCCGGCATAAGTGATTACACCGAAGCGTCCGGAATTTATCGCTTCTCGAAGGACGGTCTGCGAATCATTAAATCGGTATGGAAATATACCACCGAGGCGAGTGCCGCTTTTTTCGTGGGCCTCGGTCATAGCATCAATACGCTCCAAGGTTACATCCAGCGGTTTTTCGCACATTACATGTTTGCCGGCTTCGGCTGCGGCAATGGTCGGCTCCATGTGGGCCCCACTCGGTGTGGCAATCGTGACAATATCCACATCGTCACTTTTTAGCAGCTCTTCGTAGCTCTCAAAAGCCTGGCAGTTGTTTTTGTCCGCCAATTCTTTGGCGCGGGCCGAAACGATATCGCAACATCCGACCAATTTAGCGTTGGGAATATCTGCTATTGCTTTTGCGTGAAAGTCCGCGATTAATCCCGCACCTACTATTCCGAAATTCCAGGTTTTCATATTCGTCTTCCTTTCCGGATAAAGCTATTCACACTTCAATCCTACCTCGGCTGCGAGCTGTCTGACTGCGGCGATTGCTTTTGAGAATAATTCAGGTCCCGTATCGCCGCCGAACTGGCCGCCTGCCCGCAGGTGCGGCTCCATTGTAAGGCAGCCATCGTAATTGAGCGCTGCAAGCTCGGCAAGCAGCTCTTTTATCTGCCCGTCACCTTCGCCAGGTATACTGCCCAGGTCTTCGCCGAGTTTCCAATCTTTTATATGGATGTGGACGACGTAAGGTTTCATTAACGGCCAGCAACTCTTGATGCTATCGGTTATCTTCTGTCCCCATACGAAGTTTGCCGGGTCATATACGAGCCGGAGCTTCGGTGAATTGATTGTCTTTGCAATGTCCACGCAGTTCTCGGCGCTATGCCCATATATGCCTGTCTCATTTTCATGGACCATAGTAACGTCAACGTCTTTTAATATCTGGACCTTGGCTGACATCCGTTCCATAACCTCATCCCGATAGTCGCGGATGTCCTTGCCTTCGGGAGGATAGTAGCTGAACATTCGTATGTAGGGCGCTTCAAAAAACAGGGCCAGGTCAACCGCATGTTTGAACTTGTCCAGGTGCGGCCCGAAAGGCTCGTCAATCTTTACCTTTCCTATTGGCGAGCCGATAGCGCATACGCTGATACCATTGTCCGCGAGCATCTTCTTCGCTTCGTTCAGCTCGTCCCGGGTAAGGTCCATAACGTTCTTCTGATTGACAAAACGAATTTCAAGGTAACCCAGTTTTTCTCCGGCAAGGTATTTTACCTGCTCCTGAAAGTCATCGGTTACCTCATCTGCAAATGCACTTAATTTCGCCATTTCAAGTTACTCCCTTGATAGAAACAAATATTCCTATTTTTCAAAACGCGCCGCTAATTCCGGCAAATCCCTTTTAATTTCGTTTATTCTATAACCAAAACCCGGCCCGTTCAATGTCGATAGGTCAACCTGGCCGTCGCGCCGCTGGTAAAGACCCGGGTGCACCGCCTCTTCCGGCGCCGAAGCAGCCGGATAAAACTGCATCGCATTGGTCTCGACGCCCATAATCGTTCCCGCGTACGCGGCCAAAAGAACGTGGGGAATCTGTGCCAGCATCGGATTCGTCAAATCCTGCACCATCAGTGTCATTCCGTGCGCCCTGGCCCAGCAGAGACTTAATAACGCACCGGTTTGAGTTTTGCAGGTTTTCAGCGCGACACCGGTCCAGCCTAAGCTGCGGCCGAGCCTGATGAGTTTCCAGTCGTGAGCGCTTTCGTCCATGAAGAGGGGCTTGCGGGCCGATACACCGTGAACATCAATCTGATTTTCTTTTAGGTCGTATGGAAACGGCTGCTCCACGTAAAGAACCATCTGATAAATACGAGGGTGCTCTATCATCAGCCGGTCGAGAATTTCGTTCACGTAGTCGGGCCTGGTAACCGTACAGTTAAAGTCGCTGGTCAGCCACACGACGTTATTTTCGAGCGCAATTTTGCCGACCCTGACCAGCCTGTCTACGTCCCACGAAGAGTCATCGCCGCGCAATTTCACCTTCAGGCACTTGAGACCATCGCGTTTAATCCAGTCGGGCAATAACACAGGGTAACCATCTTTCGGCTCTGTGCCGGTAAGCTCAGATGCGTCGAGCAAATCCTTGCCGCCTACCAGGTGCCAGGCGGGCATTGTCTCGGCCGGAGGAAATTTTAGAAAGTCAGCAGGGTATTTGCCCGCGAACGAGAAGTCAACATCATCGGCGGGCTTGAGAAAGTGCGACAAATCAACATTCATGAATTCCGCGTTGTAGGTGGAGTAGACGTCCCGGCCCAGAAGCTGACCATACGCATCGTGCAGGGCAATATCAAACGCCGAACAACAAACCAATGCCGCCAAATGCGGCATCGGTTCTGTTTGCTCACCACGCTGACGATTGAGCTTGTCCAATAAATCGGGCAGCTGCGATTCAATAAAGTCGCTGCCTAATTTAATGGGGTGACCCTGCCGGTCGAACTTAGCCCAGGCCTCGGCGAGCGTACGGCAGAAAAGCTGCATCGTCTCGCATCGCTCTTGATATCCCAGGTTGCTCGGCCAGGCCCATTGGACGCTCAGTGGAGTTTCACCCCAGCCCTGTGCGGTTTGTCCCTGCTCGTTCGCCACCGTCATGCAGGTGCGTGCGCATATAACGGATGTCAATGTTTCAGGCCCAAACTTGAGCGGAACTCTTGTTTGGACCGGGATAAAGTACAAATCAACGGATACCGGCTCAATATCAGTGCGTTTTTTAGAAGAGTCTCTTTTGATATTCATGCTTTTCCTGTCGGCAGCCGACAGGTTTTTAACAAAAATTTTATCTAATCGTTTTCAGAATTTGGTAGTGATTGACATTAGCAGGTTTATAACTTATATTGATTTGTTGTCAACCCAAACTTTGTTATTTTGAGTTGCTTTGGCGTTCTGAATCTTTATAATTTTTAAAAATATGCCTCTAAAGGAGGCGGCGTTTTTGGATGGAATTGTGAACGGTTGAAAGCAATAATCATATACGCATGTGAATATTTTGTTGAAAGGAGTAAGTATGAAATTCAATAGGAAATTGAATATGGGAATGGTTGGCGGCGGACCGGGAGCATTCATCGGTGATGTACACCGAAAGGCGTCTCGCCTGGACGGCGGTATCGAGTTGGTGGCCGGAGCGTTCGATATTAACCCACGTAAATCCAAACAGATGGGACGGGAGCTGGGTCTCAATCCAAGGCGTGTTTACCGTAACTACGAGGAAATGATAGAGCGAGAGCTTAAGTTGCCGGTTGGCGAAAGAATCGATTTCGTCTCGATTACAACGCCGAACAACTGGCATTTCCCAATCGCAAAGGATTTTCTAAATGCGGGTTTCCATGTGATGTGTGAAAAGCCGATGACAATCAATGTGAAAGAGGCAAAGGCTTTGCAAACGCTCGTTAAGAAGAGCCGCAAAGTGTTCGGACTGATGCACAATTACACTGGATACCCGATGGTCAAGTTAGCTCGGGATTTGGCTCGTGGCGGCGAGCTGGGTAAGATTCGCAAGATTGTAGTTCAGTATCCGCAGGGCTGGTTGGCCACAGCGCTGGAGAGGACAGGCCAGATGCAGGCCGCGTGGCGGACCGACCCCAAGCAGAGCGGCGGCGCCGGGTGTATGGGTGATATTGGTACGCACGCCGAGAACCTCTCGGAATACATCACGGGTTTGAAGATTACCCATATCTGCGCTGACCTGACGATTTTTGTCAAAGGCCGGCGGTTGGACGACGACGGCAACTGCCTGTTGCGTTTCAATAATGGAGCCAGGGGTGTCCTCCATGCCAGTCAGGTTTCCATAGGCGAGGAGAACAACCTGGCCATCTGGGTTTATGGTGAGGAAAAAGGTCTGGAATGGCATCAGGAGCGTCCCAATTACCTGTATGTAAAGGTCCCCGACGGGCCGCTGCAGGTCTGGCGCCGTGGTAACGATTATGTGGCTGCCAGAAGCCCTGCAGCAGGCCGCGCTACACGCCTGCCGTCTGGTCATCCTGAAGCTTTCTTTGAGGCCTTCGCTAACAATTACTGCAACTTCGCCGACACCATACGTGCAAAAATAACCAGGACAAAACCTGACCCACTGGCACTGGACTTTCCGAATGTTAATGATGGCGTTCGTGGTATGTGCTTCATAGAGACCGTTTTGGCCGGCACCAAGAGTAAGCAGAAGTGGACGGCGTTCAAAAAAGCTTAAGTTACTGCTTGCATTCACAGATGGAGTAGTTATAATAGTAAGCCTCCCAGGACGTGCAGAAAGAAGGACCTTTAAGGGTGAACGAAACGGCGAATAATGGTCGTAAGCCATTGTTTTTCAAAGGCTTATGTACCTTGTAGAGGGTTTTTGGGCTGTATGCGACGGAGGTAACACAGATGAAAAACCGGGACGGAAAGAACCGACGATCGGAGAAATCGACTACAACAAAATCTTCGGGCATCTCCACAGAAAAGGTTACACAGACATGTTGCTGTAAAAGAGCTTTAAGGTATATGAGTTAATTCAAAGTGGTTTTAATCGAAAGGAATTATTTATGAAGAAGAAAGCAAACAAGAAGACCGGTGAAGTCTCTCGTCGAGATTTCATCAAGACAACGGCTGTGGTATCCCTGGCCGCTATGGGAGTGAGTACGAACCGTATCTTTGCAGCCGGCTCCGGCAAAATTCGCGTCGGTCTGATCGGCTGCGGTGGCCGTGGCAATGGAGCCCTGAGTAACTGCCTGGCTGCGGGCAAGCACATTGGTCGTGAGATGGAAGTCGTTGGTACAGCCGACTGGTTCAAAAGCAGGGCTGAGGGGGCCGGCAAAAGGCATAAAGTCCCAGAGGAACGGTGCTTTTACGGCGCAGATGCTTATAAGAAGCTCCTCAAGACCAACATCGACGTCGTGTGCATAGCCACGTCGCCGAATTTCCGTCCGGTGCATTTTGAAGCCGCCGTCAAAGCCGGCAAGAATGTATTTATGGAAAAGCCCGTTGCTGTTGACCCGCCGGGCGGCCGCAAAATTATCGAGGCCGGTGAGCTGGCCAAAAGGAAAGGCCTTGGCGTCGTGGCCGGTACCCAGCGCCGACATCAGAGGGGCTACCGCCGGAATGCATACGCCATAAAACGCGGCGCGATTGGCAAGATACTCGGCGGCTGCGTCTGGTGGTGTGGTGGCGCACTCTGGTACAAGAGGAAAAATCCGAACGAGAGCGACGCCGACTACCTCGTACGCAATTGGGTGAGCTTTACAGAGATGTCGGGCGACCACATCGTTGAGCAGCACGTCCACAACCTCGATGTCGCCAACTGGTTCATCGGTCATCCACCGGACAACGCCCTCGGCTTCGGCGGGCGCGCACGCCGCAAGACCGGCGACCAGTTTGACTTCCACAGCATCGACCTCGATTACGGCGACGGCTGCCGCATCCACAGTATGTGCCGCCAGATTAACGGCACCGATGGCAGGGTGAGCGAGTTCTTCGCCGGCACCGAAGGTACGACCTGGGGTGGTGGTCGCCTCGAGTCGAAGAAAAATATCGATGTACCGGACTTCCCCGAGCACGGCGGGCCGTATGTGCAGGAGCACGTCGACCTGCTCAACAGCATCCTGAAGGGCGAGCCACTTAACGAGGCCCGCAACGTGGCCGAAGCCACCCTCACCGCGATTATGGGCCGAATTTCCACTTACACCGGTAAATTGATCAGGTGGAAAGACATGATGGAGAAGAAAGACTCACCCTGGTACAACCTCACTTGCAAGCCTTCTGCAAAAGACTTCGAGGAAGGCGATGTGAAGGCTCCGCCGGACGATGTTGCTGCTATCCCCGGGAGAGCTTGATATTGATTTTCTCTTGTTGAGACAGCCGATAGCGGTCCTCGACAATATGAAACCTGTTTTAGGGACCCTGTTTTGTCCCGGTCACACGGGACAAAATGGGGTCCCATTAGTTTGTAAGCCGGTTAGTTTAGCTCAACTATTTCTGTAAATTTGACCAGAACTCTTGCCGTTTGCGGATGTGGCTCAATCGTTCCAATTAGGCCGACCTTGAGACCTGCGAGTTTGCTCAAATCCTTCTTCGTGGCCGGCCCGACCGGCAAAGCGTAACATACGGTTGCATCAGTATCGTTGGTTCGCCGGGTAATCCGGTAGTGTTTTAGTCCTGCCTCGGAGCTGTAAATGCTCGAGGTTTGAAACTGCCCGATAACCGCAAATCTGCCAAGTTTTTCAGCTTGTGCCAACCTTGCGGCACGGGCCTTTTCTATTCCCTTTTTAGTTTCCTGCAAGTTTTCATTCTGAAGCCGAACCGCTTCGGCTACTTTCAGGGCCAATTCAAAACGTTTTATCTGTTTTATAGCAAACTCAGAATAGCGGACCGCTTTGCCGGTCTCTTTGTTGTCGGCAATTTTTTTGAGTGCTTTTTCTATATTTGCGTAATTCTGCTGGTCTATGGGCTTGGCCCGCTCAGCCTGGATTTGCTTTTCCAGGGCATAATATTCTTTGAGCTTTTCGCTCTCAACGGGAATGTTTGTGCGGATGAGCGTTCTGGTATCGGCCTTGGTATCGACAGTAGGGGTGACAACAACGGTTCTCGGCGCTTCTCCAGCCGCTCCGAGCGGCTTTGTATATTTAGTACTTATCCAAAGATAGGCGCCGGTCGGCGGAGCAATTTTATAATAATCAGCCTTCTGTTTGCCCATTAAGTTGACTTTATCGCCCCTGTTGAGCTTTAACTGCAGGGTCTCTGAATGTATCGGCTCCCTGTACTCGGAGCCGGCGTAGATACGAATACCGTCAGCGGTAACAATTCCGATGGCCGGATTGTCCGGGTCAATGCTAATATACCGCATTGATATCCAGGAAAAGCTGCCGGCCGGTGGAACAATACGAGACCAGCTAAATTGGCTGCCGACCACGTTCACTTTGCCGGCCTTATTGAGTTTTCCGCAGATGTAATAATTCGTACCCGGGCCGGAACGAATCGGGACTTCATCGCTGGTTATCTCGGCGGTATAAGGAAAAGGTGGGACAGCGGCTTTGGTGGGTTCGCCGGCCGTGGTTGCGGCTTCTCTACCAGGTGGGGCAGCAGCTCCCCGGACAAAGGTGACAGATGCGAACACCACTAAAATGATGAGAA
>DUZJ01000067.1 GCA_013349615.1 Planctomycetota bacterium
CCAGAAGGTCGGTAGGCTTGATGCCACTGATGCAGCGTCGTGCTTACAGAAACCGGCGTGCTTAAAAGAAATTGAAAGTATCCACGTGTACCAGGGAACGTACGACTATTACGATATAGTGCTGGAAACCGGAAATCGCATCAATGTTGTAAATACCCACTATTTTCTAATTGCCTCTGATCGATGGGTCCTGGTACAAAACTTGAAAGCCGGCTCAAAACTTCAGTCATTAAAGGGCCCAATTAGCATCAAGACTATTTCAAAGAGAGAAGAGCCTTTTACCGACAAGCTCTACAATCTGGAGATTAAAGGCGGAGACCGGTATTTCGTAGGTAAGGATGGTTTAGCCGTACGTGGTTATGAGGCTCCCCCACAGCCGGGCAATCCGGATATTACCAGGTGTCAGGTAGCTGCGTGGGGAAATTGGGCTATGCACCGACATATTAAGTAAAAAGTAAAATGCAGACTTGAGGGCAAATGATGAGATTAAAGACAGCTTATACAAAAAAGGATATCATAGTCGTTTTGATATGTCTGATTCTATTGCTACTAAATTTTGGAGCAATCAGCAGCGGCGGCAGGAGGCGTGCCAAACGTGTAGTTTGTCTTACTAATTTGAAGCAACTGACGCTCGCGTGGACGCAGTATGCATACGATAACGACGGCAAGATAGTCAATGGCGATACAGAGACGTACAGTGTCGATCCTACTAATCCCTGCTGGGTGCGTAAGGATTGGGCACCAGGCGGCATGACATTGGCGGAGAAAGAACAAGCTATAAGAGACGGAGCGCTATGGCCCTATTGCAAGGAGCTAAAACTGTATAAATGCCCGATAGGCGCGCGGGGAATGGCGCGAACATATTGTATAGTTGACGCTATGAATTGCAAAGGCTGGGATGCTCACCGTGTGAAGATTACAATAATAACAGATATTCTAAATCCAAGCGAGCGGGCCGTTTTTCTTGACGAAGGAGGCTTTGGTTTAGGTGGTTGGACCCAGTATAGTATTTATTCTTCAAATAGATGGGTATGGTGGGACCCACCACCTATCCGGCACGATAACGGGACAACCTTCTCTTTTGCAGACGGGCACAGCGAATACTGGAAGTGGAAAGACCCACGTACTGTAGAGTGGGGCAAGACAATGATGGCTTTCTCCCCGCCACAGCCGGGCAATCCGGATATTACCAGGTGTCAGATAGCTGCGTGGGGGAAATAGGTTATACAGCGACATATTAAGTATAAGGCAAAATGCAGACTTGAGGAACAAAAGATGAGATTAAAGACAGCTCCAACAAAAAAAGATATTGTAGTTGTTTTAGTCTGTTTAATTTTTCTGGCGATAAATGTCGGAGCAATCAGCAGCGGTGGGCGGATGCGCGCTAAACGTGTAGTTTGTCTTACTAATTTGAAGCAACTGACGCTCGCGTGGACTCAGTACGCCGATGATAACGATGGCTTTATTGTCAACGGCGCGCCACTGGGAAGAGAATGTCAAGCGGACCCTGGTTTCGGAGACCATGCCGGCGAGATACCGTGGGTAGGCAGAGATTGGGCCTACATGACCGGACAACAATTGCAGGACTGCCAGGAAAACGCTATCCGCGATGGTGCCCTATGGCCATACTGCCAGGAGCTAAAACTTTACCACTGCCCGACCGGTTATCCAACCTCTATACGAAGCTATGGGATAGTTGACGGTATGAATGGTTTTCGGAGGAGCGGAACTATAGCAGGAGTACACTGGATTAAAAATCTGGAGCAGATTCTCAAGCCGGGAGAAAGGATAGTTTTTATTGACGAAGGGTGGGTAACACCAGACAGTTTTGCTGTTTACTTCGACAGAGAGTTATGGTGGGAAGACCCACCGGTCCGGCACGGCGACGGGACCGCCCAATCTTTTGCAGATGGGCACAGCGAGTGGCACAGGTGGAAAGGAAAATGGACGGTAGCAAAAGGGACAGCGCTATACAGTACTGGAAGTTCCAGGCCTGGTGAACCAATCAACGGTGAGATTATACCAGCTACCATCGACGACTTTCATGACTTATATTGGACACAGATAGGCTGCTGGGGGGAATTGGGCTATACACCGTCGCACCCTCCTTAACAGGTTCATTTTTCCTCATTATTGACTTTCATTTCGCCGGCAAAGCAGGTATGATACACTGCGATAATTATCTGTTATACCAACTGAAATTAAATGTTGCGCTCTGTATAAATGTCAGTAAGCCATCCCCAAGCTGCGCTTGGGGCTGCCACCCATCTATGCAAAATTGGCGAGGCGCAATGATTTAGAACAATCGGTGTTAGAACGGCTTTGCAGGGTGGAAAATGCCCACTTTTTATGGAGGAACAAAGATATGAAAGACGAAAGAGAAGCAAAACGAGCAGAATTTTCGCGCAGAGATTTTATGAAGAAATCGGCGGCAGTATCAGTGGCAACATTAGGAGCGGGTGCGAACAAGGTTTTCGCAGCGGGTTCGGACAAGATACGTCTCGGGCTTATCGGCTGCGGGGGGCGAGGCACCTACGATTCAACAAACTGCCTCAAGTCGGCTGACGGTGTTGAATTAGTCGCTATGGGCGACCGTTTCAGGGAGCGTCTGTACAGTGCTCTCAAGACCCTCAAGTCGCGCCTTGGTGAAAAGGTAAAGGTGACTGAAGATAAATGCTTTGTCGGTTTTGACGCCTTTAAGAAGGTGCTGGAGTGCGATGTCGATATGGTAATCCTGACGGAGCCGCCGCACTTTAGGCCTGAGCATCTCAAGGCAGCCGTCGAAGCGGGCAAACATGTATTTATGGAAAAGCCGGTGGCGGTTGACCCGGTCGGCGTTCGCTCGGTAATTGCCTCATCGGAATTAGCGGATAGAAAGAAGCTGACTATTGTGGCCGGTACACAGAGCAGACGTATGGCACATATTATTGCGGTGATGGAGCGAATTCATAACGGGGACATCGGCAAGATTGTCGGTGGGCAGTGTGTCAGAATCGGCGACGGGATGTTAGGCTGGAGCCCGGGGACGAAGGTGCGGCAGCCGGGCTGGTCGGATATGGAGTGGCAGCTTAAACGGTGGCTTTTCCTTACGTGGCTTTCCGGTGACTTTATCACTGAGATGCACATCCACAACCTGGATGTTATGAACTGGGCGTTGGGCTCACATCCCGTCCAGTGCCTTGGTCTGGGCGGGCGGGAGGTGCGGACCGGTCCGGAATACGGCAATGTCTACGACCATTTTACCGTCGAATATGAGTATCCAAACGGCGTACGCATTGAGTATATGGGCTCCCAGATTGACGGTTGTACCTATCGCAGCGATGAGCGAGTGGTCGGTACGAAAGGCTCGGCTTATATAGACTCCGGTAATGCTATTATCGAAGGGCAGAATCCATTCAAATACGATGGTCCTGCACCCAGCCCTGTAATACGACAGCATGCCGACCAAATTGCGGCTATTCGCCGGGGTAAGCGGCTGAATGAAGGCAAGCGGGTCGCCGAGAGTACGCTGACGACGATTATGGGCAGGATGAGCGCTTATACGGGGCGTGCTTTGAAGTGGGAGTGGGCGATGAACGCGTCGAAACTTGACCTGCGGCCGGCGAAATATGAGTTTGGCAATTTGCCGATGCGGCCGGTGGCGGTCCCCGGCAAGACGAAGTTAGTGTGAATCTATTTAGATGAAAGGAGGATTTTATGAAACGCTATTGTATCACAACTGTTGCGCTGGCGATGACGGTTTTGTTGGTGGCCGTTAGTGGGGCGCAGGAAAAGCAAACGAAGCCGATTGTGCCCAAGGAGAAAACGTCCCTCTGGAACGGCAGGGATTTTTCCGGCTGGAAACTCTTCGTTCCCAATCCCGACCACGACGTTACAAAGACGTGGTCGATTAAGGACGGGGTGATTCGCTGTACGGGCAGGCCCGCAGGTTATATGCGGACGGAAGCTGATTACGCGGACTACCTTTTGCACGTTGAGTGGCGGTGGCCCGACAGAGGCGGCAACAGTGGGGTACTTAATCATAAGGTCGGTGAGGACATGGTGTGGCCAAAGAGTCTTGAGTGCCAGCTGGCCTCGGGCAGCGCCGGCGATTTCTGGCTGATCGGCGGCTTCGAGTGCAGAGAGCACGCCAAGAAAGGCAAACGCGTTCGAGGGCTCAACGTCAGGAAACTTAAAAACAGCAGTGAGAAACCCATCGGCCAATGGAACGCATACGATATTATCTGCAAGGACGACTGGGTAGTCGTTCTGGTAAACGGGAAATTGCAAAACCTGGCGACGAAGTGCTCGTTGAAATCCGGCAAGATTTGCCTGCAGAGCGAAGGTACGCCGGTTGAGTTCCGCAATATCTATATCGAACCGGTCGAGTAACCTGACCCAGTTTTTTCGGCCATTGTAGAGATAATCATTTGAAGCTGGAGGTAAAACGATATGAAACCGAAAACATGTTTCGCAAAAAGGGACGTTGTGGTTGTTCTGGGCTGTGTTGTTTTTTTGCTGATAACACTCGGAGCCATCGGCAATGGTGCAAGCGAGGAGGCAAGAAGGTTGGAAATGCGATCGGTTTGTCTTAGTAATCTGAAGTCGCTGGCGCTGGCATGGCTTATGTACACAGATGATAACCAAGGCATGATTGTTAACGGTGCAGCAGGTATTAGTCGTCCGAACGAGCCCGCCTGGGTTGGCAGGGATTGGGACCACAATTACATGCAAGGAAAACAATTAAGTGAGAAGAAACAAAAAGCAGCTATCAAAGCTGGCCTTTTTTGGCCATACTGCAGGGGCTTAGAAGTTTACCGTTGCCCGGCGGCATTAAAGGGAAACATCAGGACGTACTCTATAGTTGATTCCATGAACGGTTATCCTCAGCCGGATAACCCCCGCGGGAGAGGTCCCAAACAGGTTATGAATGCGTTGTTGATTATTAAACAAAGGCCGCTGATTAGAAGGCCACATAAAAGGATAATTTTCATTGACGAAGGCTGGGCAGCCCCAGGCAGTTACCCTGTTTATTATGATAAGGAGCTATGGTTGGCCCTGCCGCCGGTGCGACACGATGAGGGGGTGACTGTCTCTTTCGCGGACGGTCACAGCGAATACTGGCAGTGGAAAGGCAGCGAGACGATAAGGCTTGGCAGGATAGAGGCACGTACTTACACCGGCAAGCATATTGCGCCAGAAACTGCTGAGGGTAAGGAGGATTTGCACAAGGTCCAAAAGGCTGTGTGGGGAAAATTAGGTTATACTGCAACTGATTAATGGCCCATTTCTTGTGCGTGTTCGTACCTATCAAGGCCGGGCAGCTTATCCAAAGGCGTTTCGCAGCAGGGCAAGACTTTTGGGTATGGCGGTCTTGTAGTCTTCGTTTCCCTCGAATTCGAGAGAGACATAGCCGCGGTAGTTGTGTTTACGCATAATCCTCGCGATGCGTGGATAATCCAAATCGAGTGCGTACCAGATACCGCCGCCATAATAGGTCTTGGCCTGCATAAAGACGGCGTGCGGGGCGCATCGGTCGAGCTTGTCATAGGGTTCTTCGAGGAAGTTGCCGGTGTCGAGCAGGACCCGCAGCCAGGGTGAATCGATGGCATTTACGATTCTTAACAGTCCTTCGGGAGTTCGTGACAAGCCCCAATGATTTTCGAGTCCGAGGATTACGCCGGACCGCTCGGCGGCGGGCAGGCATTTTTCGATACTGTCAATGACCCATTTGAAGCCGTCATCTTCGGTGTATCCGGGCAGAGGCGGCTCAATGCCGCGATTCTTCATCAGCTCGTTGAAGCTCTTGCTCGTTCCCCAGGTTCCTGTGTTGATGCGTATTATTGGTATGCCGAGCCGGTAGGCCAACTCAATGCACTTGACTGTGTGGTCGATGTTTTTCTGCCTTTTTGCTTTGTCAGGAGAGACGAAGCCCTGGTGCGTGGAGAGAGAGCACAGGTCAAGGCCGTTGACGAGAGCACGGCGTTTCAGGTTTTGGAGATAATCGTTGGATTCCTTTTCCATCTGTATGTGCAGGATTTCGACGGCGTCGAAGCCCATTTGAGCAGCCTGGTCAATACAGTCCTCAATCGGCAGCTTCAAGTTTCTTTTGAAACGCCAGAACGAGTACGTCGAGACGGCTATGGGATTGGAGTAGCGGGAGGGTTTATTAGTGCCGGACGCTGTATCAGGCATCCGTGTGTTACGTACCCTGGCGGACGAAACGGAACTAAGGCCGAAAGTGGCAGCCGTTCCAAGGGAGCTTGCCAGGAAGTTTCTGCGGTTAATCGAGGCCATAAATTGTCCTTTCATAAGTTCGTTATTTCGTAACACATTATAGCGATTGCTTTTCAATACAGCAATGGTGACATTCTTTGAGTCTTGAGTGTGTTATACGAACGGCTGAGTTTTGACAGGAGAGTCCGTCATTGCCGCTTGTGCGGCAATGCCGGATTAATTTCAGCAGCGATGTGGGTAAACCTGGGGATTGTGTAATCGAAGAAACGCTTGTAACTTTCGCAGAAATAGCTTTCTTTGCCGAAATTGTCCCTGTCAAAGGGTGCCCTATCCTTCATGCAGCCGCCACGACATATTGCAAGGTGTCTGCAGACGAGACACTTATTGCACAGATTCTGCTTTGCGCGTGCGAATTTTCGTTTTTTGCTGCTTGCGGCAAGCTTTTCTATCGGCGTTTCAAAGATATTGCCCAATCGCCACTTCGGCTCTACAAAGAAATCACAGGTAAAAGCGTCGCCTGTATGCTCGATAACAATATACTGACTGCACTGGTTGTCGAATGTGCAAATAGTGTGTTTTCCGGTGACATAGTATGAGAGTATGGAATCGAAGTCACGAATACTTAACTTTGTCGGGCCATATTCGTACCAGCGGTCAAAGAGCCGACATAAGAAATCACCATACTGGGCCGGCGTGATTGAGAAATCTGTAACCTTGCCGGTTGCGGGATCCAGCTCCACACATGGGATGAACTGTAGAAACTTTACGCCATTGTCGATGAGAAAGTCGAATAACTGGTCGGGGTGGTCGGCGTTTCTGTTGTTTAGCAAAGTAAGGGTATTGAACTCAACCTTGTATTTTTTGCAGTTTTCGAGAGCCCTCATTACTTTGTCAAAGGTACCGGAGCCGGAGTTGTCGAGGCGATAGTAATCGTGCATCTCTTTGGGGCCGTCGATACTGATGCCGACAAGAAAGTTGGTGTCGTGTAAGAATTGGCACCAATCGCCGTCAAGTAAGATTGCGTTTGTTTGGAGGGAATTTCCCACCTCTTGTCCGGGACTGCCGTATTTTTTTTGCAATTCGACGACCTTTTTGTAGAAATCGATGCCCATCAGCGTTGGCTCACCGCCCTGCCAGGCGAAACCAGCCAACGGAAAACGAAGCTGCATATAGTCCTTGACGAGTTTTTCAAGGACTTCATCGCTCATTCGCTGTCTGCCCCGGCCGATTTCGGGCGCTCTATGCTTGTAAAAGCAATACTTGCAATCAAGATTGCAATCGGAGCCGGACGGTTTGATTAGAAGAGTAAACGGCTGCACTATTTTTACCTTTTTTTGACGCTGATTTCGCAGATTTCGCTGAAAGTTCAAAATCATTAAACCTCTGCGTTAATCAGCGTAATCTGCGTCTAATTTCTGAGTCCCCGAAGCATTTTGCTGAGCTTTTCAACGACTTCTTTGTTCGGCGGCAATTCTGATATGTTTACATTCTCGTGTGGGTCGGTGCTGTGGTCGTACAGCATCCTTGCGTACACCTTGCCGTCCTTTCTGCGCCACTCAGTATAGCGATAGCGGTCGGTCTTGACTGAGTCCCCATTAAAATAGCGGCTAAAGACGGCCTTTTTCCAAAGACGATTCGGCTTTTTCATAAGCGGGGCAAAACTTTTTCCCTGGAGGTGTGCAGGCAAGGGCAAATTGCACATTTCTGAAAGAGAAGGGAAGATATCCAGATACTCGGTCAAGGCATTGGTCTCAAGACCTGGTTTAATGCCCGGAGCAGTTACGATTAAGGGCGAATGTAAAGATGTTTCGAAGTTACAGTGCTTGCACCATAAACCATGTTCGCCGAGGTTCCAGCCGTGGTCGCCCCAGAGGACTACGATTGTGTTTCTGCGCAGGCCCAGCCGGTCAAGCTCGGCCAGGACCCTGCCAATCTGCGCATCGGTATAACTGACGCAGGCGTAGTAGCCGTGGATGAGCGTGCGGGCGAGGCCATTGGGCAAGCGGCCCTTCTTAGGAATACCTTCGTAAGCCCGCAACTCGCCCCAGTTGTGCAGTGCTGCATCAGGAGCACCTTTGGGCCTGAAAGGATTGTCCGCAAGGTCGATTTTTTCTCTCTTATACAAATCCCAGTATCTTTTTGGGGCGTTGAAAGGAAGGTGGGGCTTAAAGAAGCCAAGCGCAAGGAAAAACGGCTTATCATTTTTTTTCATACGTCGCACATCTGAAATCCCTTTATCCGCAATCATACCATCGAAGTATGCGTTATCGGTGACATCGGCAGACTCGAACGCAGGCCCTTTGCCGCGTTGGTTTTTCCGAGTGAGCTTCTTACTTTTATCAAGCAGGTAATTCTGCCAAGGTCCTTTAGGCCGCCAGGGAGCTTCGCTCCAGCTATCCCTGCAATCGCTTGAATGGTGGAAGACCTTGCCGTTCGATATGGTGTGGTATCCGTTGTTCCTGAAGTGCTTAGGAAGAGTTAATGCACCCGGCAGGTCCTTCTCCGCCCAGACGTTGTAACTAATAAATCTATCACGCGTTGGCCGTACTCCGGTGAGAAGGCTGGCACGCGAGGCACCGCAGACGGGGACCTTGCAATAAGAGCGTCTGAAAAGGACACCCTCTGAGGCCAAACGGTCTATGTTTGGAGAGCGCATTTGTTTGTGGCCGTAACAGCCAAGCTGTGGACGCAGGTCATCGACGGCGATGAAAAGAACGTTAGGTTTTTTATCTCCGCCGCCCTTCTTTGCAGCAAAGAGGCATCCCGGCAGCCCAAGTGCAGCAGCTCCCAGACCCGCAGCTTTTAGAAAACCGCGACGTGAGTAAGTGTACGTAGTCATATTCGTTTTCTCCACCAGATTTCAGATTTTCCTTTAATTTTTCCCGAATAGCTTTCAGTTCGGTCGGCTGTAGCCCTGCCTCTTATACTTTTCGAGCAGGTCAGTCAGGCGCTGGACGATTGGCGGATGTTGGGCCCATAGGTTATTTTTCTCCGCCGGGTCCTTATCCAGATCGTATAGCTGACCCTGAGGTTCGCCCTGCTTAGGCTTCACCCGGCTTGGTTTGGTAAAACCACCGGAACCGCGGCCAAGAATCAGCTTCCAGTTTCCCTGTCGAATGGCGAACATGCCCGACCCGGAGTGGTGGACAACCGCCTCTCGGATGGTTTTATCCGTTTTCTTTCCCAGCAAAGCCGACAATATGCTGTAACTGTCCTCACCGGCATTGCCCGGCAGCTTTGCGCCAACGATTGCCGCACAAGTTGCCAATAAGTCGGTCAGACATATAAGCTCATCGCTGGTGCTTCCGGCGGAGATCCTGGCCGGCCAACGGGCGACGAATGGCTCGCGATGGCCCCCATCCCAGATGTCCGCCTTTATGCCGCGCAAATTACCACTCGGATAGTGACCATACACCTCAATAATCGAATATGGCGCTCGTTTAATCTTAGTCCTACCCGGCGAGCCGTTGTCACTGGTTACCATAATTAACGTATTCTCTGCAATCCCGTTGTGCTTCAGCGCTTTGACAACCTCACCAACGGTCCAGTCCACCTCCACCACATAGTCCCCATAACCTCCGGCCTGACTGCGTCCTTTGACAAAATCTGCCGGTGCGATAGGACAATGAGGCGCCGGCAATGCAAAATACATAAAAAATGGTGAATTTGTCGAGTTCCCGGCATGTTTATCAATGTAGCGGACCGCCTTTTCTGTTAAAGTCGGCAAAACTTGGACATGCTTGAAACCGGGCGCGATGGGGCCTTTGCGCCACCATCCGTCCCTGCCGGCTTCGCCAGCTTCTACCATCAGGGTAGGCTCCTCTACGACCCGGTCATTTTCGATGTAGCAGTAAGGCGGCATATCCAGCGATGCGGAGATTCCGAAGAAGTAATCAAAGCCAAGGGCATTGGGGCCGGGGACAAGCGGTTTGCTAAAGTCCGTTCTTTTTGCGTTCCCCAGGCCAAGGTGCCACTTTCCAATACACGCCGTCGCATAACCGTGCTGCTTCAAGAGCGATGCAACAGTCATTCGCTTTGTATCAATTAAGCTCGGGGAGTAACCGTTGAGAACGCCTCTTTTCAGCCGTGTCCGCCAGGAATAGCGGCCCGTCAGGACTCCATAGCGTGTGGGTGTGCAGACCGCAGACGGGGAGTGAGCATCCGTGAAACGAACACCCTCTTTTGCGAGGCGATTCATATTCGGGGTGGGAATCTTCGAGCGTTTGTTGTAACAGCCCAGGTCGCCATAGCCCATATCGTCGGCCATAATGAAGATTATGTTGGGACGCTTGTTGGCCTTGCCTGTAAGCTGCTGTGCAGTTTTCATACATCCCGGCAGCGCCAGCGTTGCCGCCCCCATACCAACTACTTTCAAAAAATCCCGGCGGGTGCAGGTAACTGTACTCATATTTTTTCTCCTTATTAAATGCAAAATAGCAGTCAATTTCCCTTATTGCGCTTGCCGACCGTGCGGCTCTTGTGCAGAGGCACGGCCATTTCAGCTTCCATCCCACGGTCGCCCTGCTGCTTCATCCAGGTGTCGAGCATATCTGCAAGCGACACAAGCAGTCTCCGTTGGGCAGGGTCATCCGCAAGGTTCTTCAGCTCATAAGGGTCTTTTGTAAGGTCGTACAACTCTTCGGCGGGACGATGCTGAAACGTCTTGACGCGCTTAGCAGCGAAAGTATCGGTTTTCGCTTTTTGCTTCCACGAGCCCCAAACACCGTTGTCAATTTCCTTGTAATTGCGGCCGTGGGTACTGACGCATTGGAAGGTCCCTTCAGGATTGAGGTTGCGTATGTATTTGTGGGTGCGCGTCCGGACTGAGCGGATGGGGTAAGCCCTGCCGGAAATGATGCCCCTGGTTGTATGTGCGCCGAAGACGACTTCGTTATGCCTGTTCTTTTGCCCGACCAAGACCGGCAGGAAACTTCGTCCGTCAATGTTCTCTGGCGGTCTGCCGCCGGCGACCTCGACGAAGGTCGGAAGCACGTCCACAAAATTGACCATAGCGTCTGTGACGGTTCCGGGCTTGACGTTACCAGGCCAGCGGACGATAAATGGTACGTGCAGGCCCGCGTCGTAGCAAGACCACTTTGCGTATATGTCGTAGCCGTGGTCGGAAGCGTAAACAAAAAGTGTGTTTTGTTCAAGGTTATGTTTTTTCAACAAGCCGAGAACCTCTCCTACCTCCTTGTCCAGCAGGTCAATGTCTGTGTAGTAGTTGGCGAGCTGCTGCCGGGTCTGTGGGGTATCGACCCTGTACGGCGACATTGGTATCTTGTCCGGCCCGTATCCGCCCTGCCTGTGGGGTCCGTGTGGTTCGTGCGAGGCGACTATTAAGCAGAAGGGCTTATCGCTTTCAAGCGTCATAAACTTTTCGATTTGTTCGGGCTTTAAGGCCATATATTCAAAAGGAAATTGGACTTTCGGTTTTACGTGGACTTTTCCGGCAAGGCCAACGCGATAGCCGAGAGACTTTAGGTAATACGGCAGGGTCTTTATGCCCGGTTTTATTCTGCTGTGGTTCGGATGGCAGCCATTTCGATGAGGATACAGACCTGTATATAAGGCGGAGCGACTCGGAGAACACATAGCTGTGGGGGTAAAGGCCAGGTTGAATCGCAGGCCCTCTTCGGCGAGGCGGTCAATGTTGGGAGTGCGGATTATATTGTTGCCATAGCAGCCTACGTCTTCGATGCCCTGGTCGTCAGCAAGAAACAAGACGATGTTGGATTTGCCCTTACGGTTTTTAGTCGTGGTCTGCTTTGCAACACCTGTACATCCCTGAATAGCAAGCGAGGCTGTACCCAAGCCCACAGTTTTCAGAAAATCACGCCGATTCAAATTTCCATTTGCTGCAAAACTCATTATGGCAACAATGTATCAAAAGTTGACTCATGTTACCATCATTTTTCAATCACTGTTGAGGCAATAGCTTGTACGGGCGGTTCGCGAACCGCCCCTACTGGATTTTCATCCTGACTCTATCGGCTGAACGGGTGTGTCTGGCAGCGGAACCGGCTTCAATCGCGGCAGCTGTTTGGCAAAACTGCGGCAGGCAATAGTCGAAGAAACGCTTGTAGCTTTGGCAGAAATAGCTTTCGCAGCTTCGATTACCGTTATCCAAGCGGACCCTATCTTTCATGCAGCCGCCTCGGCAGATATCAAGATATTTGCAGAGCAGGCATTTATCGGACAGATTTTGCTTGGCGCGGGCGAAGGTGCGTTTTTTGCTGCCGGCGGCGAGTTTCTCCAACGGCGTTTTCAGGATATTGCCCAATCGCCATTTCGGCCCGACAAAAAACTCACAGGCAAAGCAATCGCCGGCGTGCTCGACAACAACAAAACCGGCGCACTGCCGGCTATATGTGCAAATCGTGTGTTTGCCTAAACAATAATATGTAACCAGGGAGTCAAAATCACGAATGTTGAGTTTTTCCGGGCCGTAGTCGTACCAGCGGTCGAAAATCCTGCACAAGAATTCGCCGTATTGGGCCGGCGTGATTGAAAAATCCGCTATCTCGCCGGTCGCAGGGTCGCGCTCAACGCACGGGATGAACTGCAAATAGGTCATATCGTTTTCGATGACAAAATCGAATAACCGGTCGGGATGCTCAACATTTTTGTTGTTTAGCAAGATGAGGGCACTAAATTCAACTTTATATTTTTGGCAGGTTCGAATGCCCCTCATCACTTTATCAAAGGTGCCGGTGCCGGAATGGTCTACGCGATAGCGGTCGTGAAATTCTTTTGGGCCGTCGATACTGATTCCGAGCAGGAACTTATTGTCGTGAAAAAATCGGCACCACCTGTCGTCAAGTAAAACGCCGTTGGTTTGCAGTGTATTGCTTACTTGCTGGCCGGGTCTTCCGTATTTTTGTTGTAATTCGACCGCCCTTCTAAAAAAATCCACGCCCATCAAGGTCGGCTCACCGCCCTGCCAGGCAAAGCCGACAACCGGAAAACCAAGCTGCATATAATCTTTGACGAGCTTTTCGAATACTTCATCACTCATTCGCTGCCGGCCCCGCCCAAACTCAGGCGCTCTGTCCTTGTAAAAACAATACTTGCAATCGATATTGCAATCGGAACCGGATGGCTTGATTAGAAGAGTAAACGGCTGCATTTATTTTTCAGTCATTCTGTGCTTTTGTAACCAGCTTTTGGCCCAGTGCCGGGCCTGTTGTGGCGTTTGTAACTTTCCTTCCAGTTGGGCGATGTACAACTCTTGCGCTAAATGGCCGAGAGCAGGTCCGGGGACGGCACCTAACCGAATCAAGTCGTGGCCGTTAAGCAGCGGTTTGGGGCGCAGCTCAATGTCGCCGAGGGCCTTTATTCTTTTCCGCAGCCTGGTTAGCGCGGCAATACCTTCTTTGCCATCAGGCCCGGCCTTTTGAATCGCCCTTTGCAACTCGTAGAGGTCCCAGAAGTACGGCCCGGCAAGAACCATTTTCAGCTCAGCTAAAGACATCTTATCATCAAGGAGCTTTCCTCTGTTTGTCAGCAGGAATTTTATATGCCTGTTGCGGCTTCTGCTAAGTTTTAGAATGCGGCAGCTTTTAAGCGCATACTCAGTCGGGCAGCCGGCGAAAAATGCAGCTAATGCCAAAGCGAAATCAACCTTCTTTCTGAGGCGGCCCAGTACGTTAGCCGCAAATTTCACTCGCTCAGAAGTAAATCCGGGGAAAATTGCTTTAGCCAGTCCGCTTTTGGCCAGCATTGATGTCCCCGCCGAGCGATTGGGATTGACCAGTATCGCTTCCATCTCTATCGCTATTCGTTCGCCGCTTATTTTAGTTATATTTTTTGCATTACTGCGAATTGCCGACCAGGTTGCCGGCCCAATCGCAAACCTGAGCTGAGTGGAAAATCGTACCGCCCGCAACATTCGCAGGTAATCCTCACCGAATCGTTCCGTAGCTTTGCCGATGGTCCGTATCAGCTTTTTTTTGAGGTCAGCCTTTCCACCAACATAATCGATTACCTTCTCTTTGACGGGGTCGTAAAACATTCCGTTAATGGTAAAGTCCCTTCGGCCGGCATCCTCGGCGGCGCCGGTGAAGTCGACGACAGACGGGTGCCTGCCGTCGGTATATCCGGTTTCGGTCCTGAATGTGGCCACCTCAACCTGTTGGCCTTCGAGCAAAACAATCACGACGCCAAATTTGGCTCCGACCTTTAGCGTGCGTGTGAATAATTTTATGACGTCTCCCGGCCGGGCATTCGTAGCGACATCGTAGTCGCTGGCCGGCCGGCGCAATAACATATCGCGGACACAGCCGCCAGCTAACAACGCCTGGAAACCATTGCGGTTTAGTCGCTTGATTATCTTGATGGCTGCCTGCTTGTTTGTCATTCGCTCATCTTCTGCAATATAGTTACGGCCATAGTGCCCCACTGCCGCCGCTCTACTATTTTGAATCGGCCATATCGGTCTAACATTTCCGTGCGCCGGTCCACTCTGACCACAACAATTCCATCGTCGGACACCTGCTCTGACAACACTTCTAATAATACACTCAAAGGCGAATCCTGCCCAACATCCTCTGAGCAAGCATAGGGCGGGTCAACAAAAACAAGAGCGTATTTCTTCTCATCAACCGGAGCACCAATCTTGAAAGCGTCAGCCCTTGTAATTTTTGACTCTTTAACAAAACCGGCCTTCTCAATGTTCTTTTTTAGAACCTCACTAACCTTCGGATCCTGCTCGACGAAAGTAACAGACTCGGCCCCCCTGCTCAAAGCCTCAAGGCCCAGAGAGCCAACGCCGGAGAATAAATCAGCTACAATTTTGCCGGCCGGCAGGTCGTATTTGTTCAGTATGCTGAAAAGCGACTCCTTGACCCTGTCAGTGATTGGCCGGGACACCTGCGTCTTTGGGCCAAGCAATTTCATTCCTCGTTTTGCACCAGCTATAATTCTCATCGTGCTACAATATACAATACAGGAATGTCCCGGGCGAGAAATTTTGTTCATTTCCAACGTGGGATGTTCCAAATAAATGATTGCGGCTTTCCCCGGCCAGCCTATAATTTGGAAAGAAAGTGACCGTGGTTATCAGTCAGACTGAAACCGGATGATCGTGGGCAGGATGAAAGGAGTTGATTATGGATTACGAAAAGACAGAACCTTTCAGCGGCAACATGGGAAAGGTACTCGAAGTCGCAAAGAACGTCTTTATTCAGCACAACTTTCAAATTGTCCGCGACAGTGATACAGAGGTCGAATTTACGGGGCCGGGCATGCTAAGCTCGAGGCAAAATCCCCTGGTCGGCATTTCGAGGATTTGTATTCGTGGAACCAGGAGTAATCTTTCGATTGAGGCGGAATTCGAGGGGATACGAAAACTGACTAAATATCTTGTGTTTTTCATCGTGGGAATGGCCATATTCTTTGTGGTGTTTTTCGGAATCATATTTCCTAAACAAGGACAACCTGCCGACGAAATAATTTTAATCTCATTAGCTCCATTTATCCCCTGGCCTGTAATCATCCCGCTAATGTATAAATGGATGAAGTCCCGGACCTCGAAGGCGATGGACAGGCTTTTGACTAATATGGTTACCCTTGGAAGAGAAAGATAAAAGGAACATTCGTAACGAGATGAAATGTGATATCAAAGTAAAAGGGCCTGCATTTGTACGGCGCACCGGCGGAATTTGTCGGCTGGCAGCGTTACGGTCTGCCATTTGGGGCTTCGGCGCTTCATAAACTTTCGATAGTCGTCCAGCTCCACGCTAAAGAAAATATACCTGTTCTGCGCAAAATCATAAACTTCCCTGCCGTCAAAATCGACATCGACGTTTTCGGCCTTGTAGGCGAAAACAAAGATGACCTGATGGTCCGGGCCGAAAACCTTCTGCCACCCAGTCAGTCCATCGATGTCCTCGGTTGTAACCCAGCATTCAAGCCCGGTCAATTTTGCCAGGGTGGTGCCCTTAAAGAGCCTTCCCTTTACCTCAGTAATTATTATTTGCCCGTTTGGTGGATAGAGTAAAAAATCGAAGGTTTTAATCCTGGAACGCGCGAAGGTCGCTCGCTTTTGTTCGTCAACGGCAATGTATTGAATGTGATTGTCCCTCAGCCAGTTTTCGAAGGCCCGTTCGTAATGATTGGGGGCAAAATCTCTCATTTCAGATTGACACCGGTTATACATGCCCAAAGTAGATAATAACCGCAATAGTAGCCATCAGGTTCTGCATTGCATGCATAGCAATGGGTATATAGATGGAATTAGTTTTTAATCGGGCCCAGCCAAGAAGTAAGCCACCTGCGAAGATATTAGCTATGATGAGGATATCGTATTGAATATGAAGCGCCGACCAAGCCAGTGCAGTTATTATCACCGCCCCTATCGGCCCGGCCCTTGAATTCTCAAAACCTTTGAACATAAAACCACGAAAAAGTATTTCCTCATATAACGGTGCCGCGATAATGAACGCCAACCACAGCAAAGGTGTAAAATAAGCGGTTTTATAAGCACTTACCATGAAGTCCGAGATGATGGGCTTTCCTAAAACAGAGGTGAGAGCATCAGAACAAACCGTAAATATCAGAAGAATTAAGGACCATTTAGCGAACTGTTTCCAGCCGGTCCTGTTCAAAGAGAGGTATTCCTTAATCGTGATGCTTTTGCGAATTTTTGCAAATAGTACAGACAGGCCAATAGCCAACGGTGCAACTACAAATGACACGATTGCCAGGAATAAGCCATTTGAATCCAAAGATTGAGCAAATATCATAATGTCGAGCTGGGGATTTAGAACCTTGGCCGCTGCGACAAAAACGATAGATAAGATTATACCAGCAAGAAGATAAACCACTGCAATTACGCATGAAAATCCAACAGTAGCCCAAAAGCCCCAGGGTGTTGGCTTTTTGACGTCTGGATTTACTGAATTTGTATTGATTTTCCGGACTTCCAAAAGAGGTTAGAACTCCAAACAGCACAATACCTATTTTCGAGTCTTAAACAACAGCGGAACGAATTCATTTAAGTATCGCCGCCACAGGCGCCATTCATGGGCACCACCTGTGATGTGTGCGAGGTGTTTAATATTGTCGGCCTTTAATCGCTCGATAAGCTTCTGGTTCGCCTGGAAAAGGAAGTCGTTCTCGCCACAGCCAATCCACAGCAATTCGAGCTTTTCGTTTATCGTTTCCGGTTTGGCCAGCAATTTATCAAGTTTTTGGCTTCGCGGGACAGCGGAGCTAAAGGCCCCCACCCATCCGAAAAGTTCAAGATTGCCCAATCCGACAGTTAATGCCTGGCCACCACCCATCGACAACCCGACTATCGCCCGATCTTCGGCTTCGCCGCTCACTCGATAGCGACTTTGGACATAAGGGATGACATCCTCGAGCAGGTCCTTCTCAAAGGCCCGGTAGCTGCCAATGCTCCGCATGTCCGGGGGGGCTGAGGGAGTATGGCCATAGGGCATAACAATGACCAACGGCCTGGCCTTATTCCTGGCAAGCAGATTATCCACGATTACGTTGGCACGGCCGACCACAGTCCAGGTATCCTCAGTGTCACCCATTCCGTGCAGCAGATAAAGAACGGGGTACTGGATATTTGGACTGGTCTCATAGCCGGGCGGCGTGTATATATAAAGCCCGCGAGTTATCCCGAGTGATTTTGATTTGTATCTGTGTATATGCACAGTCCCGTGGGGGACCTGCTGCTGTTGGAAGAACATCGGTTGCTGACCCGGCACTTCAACAAGGTTCTTTGCTGTATTGAGCCAGACTTTGAGCCAGGAATTCGAAGGGTCAACTATTTCCAGACCATCTACAACAAAACTATATTCATAAATCTCCGGCTCAGCGGGACCTAAGGTTATGCTCCACACTCCGTCCTTATTCCTTGTCATAGGTTGAAGCCCCCGTTGAAACTGAACGTTCACACCGACCTGTTTGGCGCCTAGTGCTTTTAGCCGAAAGGTCACTCGCCGGTCCTTGTGCACCTGCGGCGAAACAATGCTTTGCCGTCTCGAAGCAGCTTCAAGAGGCTGAACCAAACAAATCCAAACTGATAATAAAAGAACCATACGCATTGATTTACATACTCCCGTCATCTGACCTCGAATCAAATCTTCTATACGCCCCGGACTCTCCTGATAACAACAACCAAAATACAGTCTTATCAAGACTTCAGCCCAGATAGAAACTTATCGTAGTCAACAAGCTCCTGCTTGCCTGTTGCCATATCTTTAACAACAAGCTGGTTATTTTTGAATTCCTCGCCAATAATTATACACTTTCCGGCGTTTCGGTCTGAAGCTTCTTTAAGCTGCTTGCTCAAACCTCCTGCTTTATAGCTGAAGGTAGCAAAGTAACCGGCGAGCCGTAACTTGGCCGTCAGTTGAACAACGATATCCTCTTCGGTTTTTTCAACAACTCCATCTGCCATTCCGATGTTTAATGGTTTATCCACAGTAGCTACAAAATAATCGAGCTGTTTCTCAGGTAAATTTTTATCAATCAAACCCTTTTGTTCAAATAGAATCTGCAAAACACAATCCCCCATCCCCATCCCAGTCGCCGGGATAAGCGGTCCACCAAAATCGTGTAGCAAATTATCGAATCTACCTCCGCCACATATCGCGCGTAGATCACCAACGACATCGTGAACCTCAAAGACTACACCCGTATAATAAGCCAAACCTCGGACGATACTTGGATCGAAAATGCAATAATCTGCGACTCCCATTTGATCCAGTCGGTGACGCACTTCAGCAAGTTCATCGTTGGCCATAACAACTTCATTGTCACGACTAAACATTTTCTCGACATGAGGAACCGATTCAAGCTCCATAAAAGCCTTGATTTTATTAGCCTGTTTGGAATCGTGTACTTGCTTATCGAGCATTTCTGTAAAAGTCTTTGGTGGTAATTTAGCTTTTTTATCAAGCAAAGTATACAACGCATCATGTTTGTCTTCGGGAATACCAATATTTCTAAGAACGGCAGCCAAGAGCTTTCTGCTGGACATCTTGACTTTGACGTCCTTACTTGATAGACCCACTTCCTGCAAATAATCAATTGTTGTGAATATGACTTCAGCGTCGGCAAGAACGTTGTCATCAGCGCCGATTATGTCGATATTCCACTGGAAGAACTCGCGGAGCCGGCCTTTTTGGGGACGCTCAGCGCGGAACAATCTGGGGACCGAGAACCACTTTATCGGCTTTGGGAGGGAATTGATTTGCTGGTTTACCATCCTGGCTAAAGTAGGTGTAATCTCCGGCCTTAGCGCCAAGTCCCTTCCGCCCCTGTCTTCGAAAGAGAAAAGCTGCTCGACGATTTCGTCGCCGCTTTTTATCTGAAACATTTTCAAATATTCGAATATAGGGCCATCGTATTCTTCAAAGCCGTTGCGGACAGAGACTTTCTTCCAGCCGTCAATTATCCAGTTTCTGCGGACCATATCCGGCGGATAAAAATCCCTCGTTCCTTTTACGGGCGGTATCTTCATTTCCTTCTCTTTTTCTCCTTTTTCTTTGCCTTTTGCTTTTCGGTTACGTTGTTATCGAATTTTATCTTTATATACTCTTCCATTTGCCTGGCGCTGGTGAAGTGGAGCTCGAAGTCATATTCGCCCTCAACGTAATCGCAGTCCTTGTGACTATACTGCCTGCAAATCCTCGGCCTTTTATTGTAAATCCTGCATCGATAGTCTTTTTCCGAGAGGTGCCTGCACTTGTTC
>DUZJ01000068.1 GCA_013349615.1 Planctomycetota bacterium
AAAAGCGATAGACATCATCCCCACAAGACAGCGTATCTTTTGTGTGGGCAGACTCGATATCGACACCTCTGGAATAATTATCCTGACTAACGACAGCATTCTGGCAAATAGATTAACACATCCCAGATTCGGATTGGCTAAAACCTATGTTGTCAGGGTCAAGGGCCAAATTGCCGGCGAGGCGGTGGAAAAGTTAAAAAAGGGAATCTGGCTGGCCGAAGGCAAAACCACCAGGGCATCAGCGAAAATATTAAAACGCAGCCATAAAGAATCACTGATTGAAATCACTATTCGACAAGGCCTTAACCGGCAGATTCGCAGAATGTTGGCCAAAGTGGGGCTGTCTGTAAAATCGCTTAAGAGAACACGGATTGGCAAACTCAATACCAGAGGTACCGGCGTCGGCAAGTTCAGAACGCTGACCAAAGCTGAAGTGGCATACCTGAAAAAGACCACTACCGGCTAATCAGGTGATACGCAAAAGTCGATAAAGTATCGAGCAATGTCTTTAAAGAAAAAGCATCTTCTCAGATAAAGAACGCGGTTGAAAAGGCTAAATAAATGCGTGGCAAGCGCAAGTCAGAAAACAAAAAATCACTTTCTTATGATAAACAAGTTTCTCGACGACGCAGAATGATAAGGCATTCACCGTCAGAGAAAAAGATTATTCCCACAACTTCCAGACCCGGGGAAAAACAAAAGCGTACAAAAAAGGTGCCGCCGAAGCCGGTAACCGGCTGGCGCCTGTGGCTGTTTCGCATTGTTGCTCTTACCGTTATTCCTGCCCTGTTGTTTATATTGCTGGAGCTGGGTCTGCGTGTAGTCGGTTACGGTTTCCCTGTTACTGCGACTATCAAGTGTAGAGTGAACGAGATGGACGCTTACGGGGACAATGTGAGATTTGGCTGGCGGTTCTTCCCACGAAACATTGCCAAGGAATTTGACCCGTTCATTTTCCCTGCGGATAAGTCAGATGATACCTATCGAGTTTTTGTACTTGGCGCTTCGGCTGCACAGGGCACACCGTACAGTGCATTTGGTCTTGGACGGATTCAGCGGGTAATGTTACAGGAGGCGTACCCAGGGACAAATTTTGAAGTTATTACCGCAGCTACAGCAGCGATAAACTCCCATGTGATTTTGGAGATAGCAAAAGACTGTGCCCGACACGAGCCTGACCTGTTTATTGTGTACCTTGGCAACAACGAAGTTGTTGGCCCCTATGGCGCCGGGACTGTCTTTGCCCCGCTTTCTCCACACCTGTTCCTCATTCGTGCCGGCATCTCCGCCAAAGCTACAAGGTTGGGGCAGTTACTAACAAATTTATTAGAATCAATAGGTCCCGAGAAGAACACCCCTAAGGTTTGGGGTGGCTTGGAAATGTTTCTCGAAAAGCAAGTACGAGCAGGAGAGGCACGTTTGGAGACCGTTTACCGACATTTTGAAACGAACCTCGAAGATATCAGCCGCATCGCCCGCAAGAGTGGAGCAGCGATAATTGTCTGTACAGTAGGCAGTAACCTAAAAGATAGCCCGCCGTTTGCATCTCTGCATCGGTCTGAACTGACGGATGCAGAGAAGAACACGTGGGACCAAATTTATCAACAAGGTGTAACGTTCGAGACGGCTGGCAAGTATGCAGAGGCGATGGACCGTTATCTGGCCGCCACTGAAATAGATGAATGTTACGCTGACCTGCAGTTTCGCCTGGGCCGATGTTATTGGGCCATGGGTGAATATACAAAGGCGAGGGACAGGTATATCAAAGCACGCGAAATGGATACACTTCGCTTCCGCGCCGATAATCGGATTAACGAGATTATTCGCGATGTAGCTTCTGACAAATCCGCCGAAGGTGTTTACCTTGTAGACGCGGTCAAGGCATTCGAGAAGAACAGTCCCAATGAGGTTCCCGGAGATGAGCTGTTTTATGAGCACGTGCATTTGAATTTTCATGGCACTTATCTTCTTGCCAAGACGATTTTTGAGCAAATCGAAAAGCTGCTTCCCGAACGTGTAAGACGCCAAAGAAACATGGAACAACCATTGTTAACCGAGGAACAGTGTGCCCAACGTTTAGCTTATAACGATTTGGCCCGGCACAAAATTGCTTATGGTGTTCTTAACTCTCATATAAAGGAGCCGCCGTTCACGAACCAGCTCTACCATAAGCAGCAGGTCAGACGAATGGAAGAAGAGCTCAAGGTCCTAAAAGCCGGGCTCACTTTTGAAGCTTTAAAAAATACCGCAGCTCAGTATCGATGGGGGATTGAGAATGAACCGTCTGATTGGTGGTTGCGTTGGAGATACGCCCTATTACTGTCGGACAAGATGGGAAAGCACTGGGCAGCCGCCGAACAGCTTCGTTTGCTGCAACAATATTTTCCGAATTCTTATAAAACACACACCACCTTGGGTATAGCGCTGGCAAAGCTTGGCGATGTTGATGCGGCTATCACCGAGTATCTCAAGGCAATACGAATCAAGCCCACCTGCGCCAAAACACATTACTACTTAGGATTGGCATATCAAGCACAGGGCCAGCTCGACAAGGCCGTAAAATATTATCTCATAACATTTCGATTGCAGCCGAACTTCATCGAAGCCTACGACAGTTTAGGAAGAGTGTTGTTTCAGCAAGGCAAACTTGCTGAAGCAGTCCAAGTACTTCGCAAGGGATTGCTATACGCACCGGGCGATGTGGTTCTGCACTACAATCTGGGTATTCTTTTGGAAAAACAGGGGCTTACGGCCAAGGCAATCAAAGAACTTCAAGCAGCCTTGCGGATAGATCCAAATTCTGTTGAAATACGTAGGGCACTAAAAGCCTTCAAGGAAAAACAGGGTTGAAGAGACTTTAATAGATGCGTGTTAAAAGCAACAAAGACAATAAAAAATCACAATCCCATACAAAGAGGGATATCAAACGGCGCAAATCCAGGAACAACCTGCGGACGAAGAAAAGAATCATTTCCGCTTCCAAGAGTAAAGAACAACAAAAGGTTGCGCGAAAACCGGTAACCGGCTGGCGTCTCTGGCTATTTCGCCTTATAGCTCTGACGGTTATTCCAGCATTACTGTTTTTGTTGATAGATCTGGGTCTACGTGTAGTCGGTTATGGCTTTCCTTCGGCTGCAATTGTTAAGTGCAGGCTGAATGACAGGCCGTACTATTGCGACAATGTCAAATTTGGTTGGCGGTTCTTTCCGCAAAACATTGCCAGAGAATCCGAGCCATTCATTTTCCCTGCGGATAAATCGGACGGGACCTATCGGATTTTTGTGCTGGGCAGTTCAGCCGCCCAAGGTGTGCCTGACGCGGCATATAATTTGGCACGATTTCTGAAGGTAATGCTTCAGGACAAATACCCATCAGTAAAATTTGAAGTTATTAACACCGCGGCAGCGGCTATAAATTCCCACGTCGTATTGGAAATAGCAAAAGACTGTGCTCGACACGAGCCTGACCTGTTCATCGTGTACCTCGGTAACAACGAAGTTGTTGGCCCTTACGGTGCCGGGACTGTCTTTGCCCCGCTTTCTCGCCACCTGTTCCTCATTCGTGCCGGCATCGCCGTTAAAGCTGCCAGGCTGGGGCAGCTTCTCACGAATTTGCTTGAGTCAGCGGCTGCCGGAAAGGATACGCCGGAAGTTTGGAGTGGAATGCAGATGTTTCTCGAAAAGCAAGTGCGGGCAGGTGAAAAACGTTTGGAGACTGTTTACCAACATTTTGAAACAAACATCGAAGATATCAGCCGTATCGCCCACAAAAGTGGAGCAGCGATACTTTTCTGCACCGTAGGCAGTAACCTAAAAGACAGCCCGCCGTTCGCTTCCTTACATCAGCCGTCTCTGACGGAGACGGAGGAGAAAAAGTGGGACGGTATTTATCAGCAGGCAGTTGCATACGAGAGGGCTGAGAAGTATGCCGAGTCAGTGGCGCGCTACTTAGCTGCCGCTGAAATTGATGATTGGTATGCCGACCTGCAATTTCGCCTGGGCCGATGTTATTGGGCTATGGGTGAATATACAAAAGCGAGGGACAGGTATATCAAAGCACGTGAAATGGATACACTCCGGTTCCGCGCCGATAATCGGATTAACGGGATTATTCGCAATGTAGCTGATGGAAGGTCCGGAGGAGATATCTACCTTGTGGACGCGGTCAAGGCATTCGAGAAAGATAGTCCCAATGCTATCCCTGGCGAAGAGCTGTTTTACGAGCATGTACATTTGAATTTTCATGGCACCTATCTTCTGGCTAAGACAATCTTCGAGCAAGTGGAAAGGATACTTTCGGAGCGGGCAAACAATCAAAAAGTAAATAAAAGTCCGCTGCTGACCGAGTCGGAATGTGTCCGGCGTCTGGCCTACACGGGTTGGGACCGACACAGAATTGCTGATGAGATTCTTAATGATTTTATCAAGAAACCGCCGTTCACAAACCAGCTTTACCACGAGCGGCAGGTGAGGCGAATGGAGAAGGAGTTCAAGGCCCTTGAGATTTACCTCGCCCCTGAAGCCCTTAAAAAGACCGCGGCCCAGTATCGTGAGGCGATTCAAAAAACGCCTTCAGACTGGCGATTGTATTGGAAGTATGGCAAATTGCTGGCGGAAAATATGAAGGACTACCAGACAGCGGCTAAACAGTTTCTTTTTATCCAGAGTTTTTTGCCGCATTCTTTCATGGGATACAGTGCAATGGCATCGGTCTTGCGCGGACTTAATGATTATGATGGGGCTATTGCACAGTACCTGGAGTCAATACGAAGGAAGCCCACCCATTCCGAGGCGCATTACTATTTAGGGTTGTTATATCAAAAACGGGGACAATTCGATAAGGCTGCAGAATATTATTCCAGGGCGATGCGACTTCAGCCGAATGGAGTGCCGGCTTATAACAATTTAGGGGAAATACTACTTCAGCAGGGCAGGCTTGACGAAGCGATGAAAGTCTGCCGCAGGGGATTGCTTTACGTACCGGACAACCCAATTCTGCATTGCAACCTGGGCGTCATTTTAAATAAACAGGGAAGGAGAGATGAAGCAATCAGGGAAGTTCGCACCGCTTTAGAGTTGGACCCAAATTCAGCCAGGATACGTAGAGTGCTGCAAGTTATCTTGAAAGGACGCGATTAAATTGTCCAAGCACAAAAACACCGGAGTATAAATCACTTGTAAACGGTATTAGAAAAGTGGGTAAATAAACGGCGCTATTGCCGTACCGCCTAACAAAACGAGCAGGCCTAAGAGAAGCAGTACGAGCAGTATAGGCAGGAGCCACCATTTTTTATTGTGCTTGAGGAAAAACCAAAACTCTGCGAGCAGGGAGGGGCGTTGTTCCCTGGCAAGCTCGCTGAATTCGCTGGATTTCTTCTGTCGGGAATTTTTAGACATCCACATTCTCCAATTTGTCAAAACTGGTGGAAGTAGCGGTCGGGGCTGTCAGGCCCTCTCCGAGTAATCCAATAGGTATCTGCATTTGAATCATACTTTCGATGGAGTGGGTCGCGGCCGAGCAGGCGAAAGAAAAGTCCAACCGGCGTAAGCAGCAGAAAGTAAAACACCGCCAGCACTGTGAAGCTGACCACCATGCCGATTGGCAGCGTCACCAATATTAAACCAAGATAAATTACCCTCGTCACTTTGCGGCAAATGAAGCTGGTCAGAAAGACAATAAAACCGGCGACAAAGATAATTGTCGCCCACTGAATCCCCAGTCCTTTAAGCACGTAAAGCAATATAGCAATAAGGGCCGATGCAATCAGGTATATAATCCCAAAATTGCGCAGCTCCTTGCGATTGGGATTCCAGTTTATTTCAATCAGTGACATCCAACTCTATCCTCATAACTTCCTCAACTTAATCCGGCTCGAACCGGGCTTTGTATTCGTCTATTTCGTGCTGTTTGGCTTCCGGCTGCTCCTCTTTGTAAAGCAGCCGGTTTTCAATGACTAAAACATCCATATTGGTGGCCATAAAGCATCGGTACGCGTGCTCAGGGGAGCAGACAATGGGTTCGCCGCGAATGTTAAAACTTGTGTTGATAATAACCGGACAGCCCGTCCTGGCCTTGAACGAACTCATTAGACGATGCAGTTTCAGATGACGTTCAGCATCGACAGTCTGGATGCGTGCCGAGTAATCCACATGTGTAATAGCCGGTACGACACTGCGTTTGACCTTCAATTTGTCCAGTCCTTTCAGCGAGTTGAGCGGCACATCCGGCGGCAGGCGCTTGTCTTCTCGAACGTCAGCAACCAGCAGCATATACGGGCTGTCTTCTTCGTTACGCATCTTGAAATAATTATTCACATCTTCACGCAGGACACACGGTGCAAAGGGCCGAAAAGACTCGCGGAACTTTATCTTGCGGTTCATTATCGACTGCATTTTTTCACTTCGCGCATCGCCGATTATGCTGCGGTTTCCCAAAGCACGGGGCCCGAACTCCATACGTCCCTGGAACCAGCCGATTACTTTTTCCCGGCTGATAAGCTCAGCCACTTTGTCAAAGAGCTGCTGCTGGTCTTCAAAGATGTGATACCCGGCGTTAACGGAGTCAAGGAACCCGCTGATTTCTTCATCGCTATAAGCTGGCCCGAGTAGAGAGGCCTGCTGTTTGTCCCGGCCATCAACCTTACGTTCATTGTCCAGGAGTTGATACCACACAAACAGGGCGGCTCCCAGCGCGCCGCCGGCGTCCCCGGCTGCGGGCTGAATCCAGATGTTATCGAACGGTCCTTCGCGCAGGATGCGGCCATTACCAACGCAGTTCAGCGCTACGCCGCCGGCCAGCACCAGGTTTTTCATCCCCGTTTGACGATGCACGTGCTTGGCGGCCCGGAGCATAATCTCCTCGGTTACCGCCTGAATTGATGCGGCGATATCCATCTCCCGCTGGGTCAGCGGCGATTCGGACTTCCGCCTCGGACCATCGAACAGCTTTTCAAATTTGGCGCCGGTCATCACAGTTTTGTGACAATAAGGCAGATACGACATATTCAAACGAAACGAACCGTCTTCCTTCAGGTCGAGCAGTTTGTCTAATATAAGCTCATAGTATTTCGGTTCTCCGTACGGTGCCAGGCCCATCATTTTGTATTCGCCGGAGTTGACGCGAAAGCCGGTAAAGTACGTAAAAGCCGAATATAGCAGCCCAAGCGAATGAGGAAATTGAATTATGTGCGTCAGCTCGATTTTGTTGCCGCGTCCGACGCCGAAGCTGCCGGTCGCCCATTCGCCGACCCCGTCCATAGTGAGAATGGCAGCCTCATCAAAAGGGGATGGGAAAAAGGCACTGGCGGCGTGGGATTCGTGGTGCTCGGTGAAGACGTAACGGCCCTTGTAGCTGTTGCCAAGAGCTTTATCCATTTCACGAGGCAGATGCAGCTTATGTCGCAGCCACAACGGCATACCCATCAGGAATTGTCTAAAACCTCGCGGTGCGTAACCAATATAGGTTTCGAGGAGCCTTTCGAATTTGGCGAGCGGCTTCTCATAGAAAACCACATAATCGAGCTGTTCAGCGGTGATTTCGCCGGCTTCGAGGCAATACCGGACCGCATCTGATGGAAATCGGTTGTCGTGCTTTTTTCTGGTGAACCGCTCCTCCTGAGCAGCAGCAATGATTTCACCATCGCTGACAAGTGCTGCTGCGCTATCGTGGTAGTAGGCTGATATTCCCAATATATTCATAGCCTTTTTCCATTACAATCAATGTTGGAAAATGCCACTTAGTTGAAGCTGCAAACCAATTATAAGCTATATCGGCCAAAACGCAAAGAAGTGTGAAATATCGATATCAAGCGTGCTAATAGAAGAAAAGACTTACCGCCTTGCTTGCGCGAAGGATTCTTTGACGAATAGACTCTCTGAGCCCGATTCGCTTAGACCAATTATTAGTGGCGGCTTATTTGCTGTTACCAACTGCTATCTTTCCGTTTTTCTCAATCAATACCAGTTTGCCCTCCAGAGCCAAGTGTTGGCGAAATCTGCGAAATCTTTGAAGTTCACCGTCCCATCAAGATTAAAATCGGCCATGTTGGTGTAAATGCCCGGCTCCCAGATGATATTACAGTCGTTGTTTGTAAAGCCTCCCTGACAGATAACGCGACCGCCAATCATATGGATGGTTCCGTTGTTACACGTGGTTTGGCCGGTAATCAATGTTGTTCCGTCGCTTATCTCTAAGGTAGCATTCTCACCAATTTCTACATCGCCGACAATATTTGTCGGGCCGGTAAGCTGTATCTTTGCGCCGGATTCAATCAGTATCTCATCTTCAACGCTAATTCCGCCGAAGCCAGCAAAATTAGCATCGGCTGCCTGGGTAATTGATGTCGCTGCCAGAATGCCTCCCAGCAAGCTTATAGTTGCATTTGGCTCGTTAGACAGATTGCAATCAAAGGCGACGCCGCCAGCGTTGACTTTTATTGTACCATTATTATTCACATCTGCTGTTGGCTTAATATGCAGCGAGGACAGAGGATGATTGCCCAAAACACCGTCATTTATAAGACCGCCTTCGCTGGCAACCGCAAGTGAGCCACCATAGGCGTAAATTTCACCTTTATTGTGCAGAAGTTGTTCTGCGAAAAGAACACCGAAGCCCTTAATAACACCGGTGCTGTTGTTATCAAAAATTTCATAACTTGCACATTCGCCGTCAAATAACTGGATCAATTCTGTATTTCGGATATTTCTATCAACCAATAGGTCGCTGGCGTGGATTATAATCAAAGTGCCATCATTCTGTAAGTCGCCTTCGACATCATTTTCCGATTCAGCTACTATTACCGCACCTGCAAGATTATACAAATCGCCATCTATCTCAACTTCCCACAACTCAAGCATTGCCCAGTTTGTCACAATACCGATGATTTCCAGCTCATCAATCTCCAGGTCTCCATAGTTTGTTAGGCCGTTTGGCTCTACCAAGATAAGCTCAACGGGTTCGTTTTGCCAATCGTGTGGCCCCATAACCAGATCGACCTCCCCATAACAGTCTAATTGGTCGATAGTACTCCGCTGTCGCAGGCCAACGTGCACTTCCCCGGTGCCTGCGTTTATGGTGACGGCATAGGTGTCCGTACCGTTGTTCGGAACAACATTGGGGTCCCAGTTGTTTGCTTCGTCCCAATCGTTGTAATTACCGCCTCCATCCCAGTTTACGTCAATTTGGTCGGCTTGGGCTTGGCAGCAAAATGAAAAGGCCGCCACTATTGCTGCTAAAGCTAAAGCTTTTCTAACCATAATTTCACCTTCCTTTCTTGGTTTTGTAACATTGGTTTTTAACATTAAAAATTTATCCGGCCAAAAGATAAAAAACAGGCCAAAACCTGCGGCAGGCCCGCGGGCTAAATACAAGATTACTTCGCTGAGTTTGCAATAAAAGCCCAACAGATTGGCAACTTGAGCCGATTACCGCACCTCCCTTTACTTCGTTTACTTTACTTTGATAGTATAATTGAATTTGGGTACAATGTCAAGTAATTTACCAGCCGTAAGGAGTTTTTTGCAGCAAATTTTGGCTTTAGACTTGCAATTCTCCAAAAAAATCATAATATGTGGCGAATAGTCAATTTGTTGTTCGTAAATCGATGTTCGCTGGACAAGATACGAGATATGAACCACAAGATACGAAATTAGGAGTATATTGAATGTCGAGAGTATGCTGTTTTACCGGTAAGCGAACGATGGCCGGCAGAAGTATCGCCAGGCGTGGTAAGGCCAAGCACCTTGGTGGTGTCGGCAGAAAAGTAACCGGCATTACCAAGAGAAAATTTAAGCCGAATATACAAAGGGTTCGGGCTTTTGTTGACGGCAGGGTTTGCAGAATCAAGGTCTCAGCCAAAGCTATTCGTATGGGACTTGTTCAAAAGCCGACCAAGCGAGATTACAAGCCAGCCGAAAAAGAAAGTGGCTGACAAAACCGTTTGTGGATGGAAAAAATCTGTGGCGAGGCGGGGCTGTGCCTCGCTTTTTATTTAGAGCATTATTGTTATTCTGAACGCAGCGAAGAATATCAGGGATTGAAAAATGGAGAAAAGAATTGACCAGGCTCAGGTGAGGAAGGTTGCCAGGCTGTCACGTCTGGAGCTCACTGATACTGAAGTTGAGGAATTTACGGGCCAATTGAGCGCTATCCTTGACTACGTGGAAAAAATGAACGAACTGGACACCACCAACGTTCAGCCTCTGGCACATTGTCTGCCAATCAGCAATGTCTTACGCCGGGATATCGTCAAAGAGTCGCTCGGAACCGAAAAAGTCCTGGCCAATGCACCCCAGCGGGACGAAGAATTTTTCAAGGTGCCCAAGATTCTCGATGATAGCTCCGGGGCGTGAAAGTTAGAACAAAATAGAAATGGAGGTACTTAACAATGGATTCGATTCGCTTGGTATGTTTTGTGTTTGTACTTTTGTTTTTCGTAGGTTGTGGGCAATCGGAGAATATCAATATGCCATCTAATCCAGTTCTGGCGCCCGGTCAGCATCCGCAGGTGTTTGAAAAGACGATAACCAGGAGTTTAAGCTGTAAGTATTTTTTATTTTTGCCGGGAGGCTATAAAGAAAAAAAACAGAATTGGCCGATGATCCTGTTTCTCCACGGTGCCGGCGAACGCGGAAGTGATTTGAATAAAGTTAAGGTTCATGGCCCACCCAAAATAGTGCAAAATCAAAAAGATTTTCCGTTTATTGTAGTCTCACCGCAGTGTCCCAAAGACGATTGGTGGACAGACAAGGTCGAAGTGCTTATAAACCTGCTGGATGATATCGCAGCCAAATATAATGTGGATACTGAAAGGATTTATCTGACGGGTCTTAGTATGGGTGGTTACGGGACGTGGGCTTTGGCGGCTGAGTATCCTGAGCGTTTTGCCGCAATCGCACCAATCTGTGGAGGAGGTAACCGCATTTTGTCATTCAGGCTAAAAGATGTTCCCGTTTGGGCCTTCCACGGGGCAAAAGATAATGTTGTCCCGTTAAAAGAATCAGAAGAGATGGTTAATACGATTAGCGCCCGTGGTGGGAATGCCAAATTGACGGTTTATCCTGATGCCGGCCATGACTCCTGGACGGAGACGTACAACAATGAAGAACTCTATGAATGGTTTCTTAAGCATCGCAAAACCAGTAAGGCGAAATGACAGGTAATTTGCAGCGATGGAAAACCTTAGTGCTAAAGAGTTGCGCGACAAGATAGCCGCCGGCCGGATAAGCAGCGTCGAAGCAACCGAGGAAATTTTCAAGAATATCGATGAGCGGGAGACGGCCATTGGCGCTTATATCAATACGTATCGTGACAGGGCTCTGGAAAAAGCAGCAGAAGTTGATAAGCGGATAGCTGCTGGTAAGCCGGTAGGAGAGTTGGCGGGTGTGCCGGTGGCGATAAAAGACAATATGTGCACAGTCTTTGGGCCTACTACCTGCGCTTCAAAGATATTAGAGAATTTTCACGCCCCCTACAACGCCACTTTTGTTGAAAAACTCCTCTCCGCTGACGCGGTAATCGTTGGCAAGACAAATATGGATGAGTTTGCGATGGGTTCGAGTACGGAAAACTCCGGCTTAAAGCAGACGGTAAATCCCTGGGACCGCAGCCGGGTGCCGGGCGGAAGCAGTGGCGGTTCGGCGGCTGCCGTGGCGGGGGGGTTGTGTTTTGCCGCACTTGGGTCGGACACGGGCGGCTCAATTCGCCAGCCTGCCAGTTTCTGTGGAGTGGTAGGGCTAAAGCCGACATACGGCAGAGTATCACGATTTGGACTTGTCGCCTACGGTTCGAGCCTGGACCAAATCGGGCCGATTACCCACACGGTAGCTGATTCGGCTTTAATGATGAACGTTATCGCAGGCCACGACCCGGCTGATAGTACCAGCGTTGATGAAGTAGTTGCTCCAGTCTGTGATTATCTCGAAAAAGTCGATGAGCCGATAGACAAGCTCAAAATTGCGATTGTACCGGAATTCAGTGCCGGAGCCGACCAACAGGTTCAAAAGGCCCTGACTGATGCCGTAGATATTTATAGAGGGCTTGGGGCCGAAGTCATAGAAATAAATATGCCTCATCTGGATTATGCTATTGCCGCTTACTATGTGATAGCTACCGCCGAGGCATCAAGCAATCTGGCCCGCTACGATGGCGTACATTACGGCCATCGCAGCGAAAACGCAGCAGATTACATAGAGGTTTATTCGAAGTCTCGTGCAGAAGCATTTGGTAAAGAAGTCAAAAGACGAATAATGCTGGGAACGTACACCCTTTCCAGTGGCTATTATGATGCTTATTACCTGAAAGCGCTCAAGGTCAGGAATTTGATACGAGGCGATTTCACCAACGCATTTGAAAAATGCGAGGCCATTTTAATGCCGGTCTCGCCGACGACCGCTTTCAAAATCGGCGAAAAAATCAACGATCCGCTCAAAATGTATCTTTCTGATATTTATACAATAGCAGCTAACCTGGCAGGCGTACCGGGCATCAGCATTCCTTGTGGATTCGACGAGAATGACCTGCCGATAGGTCTGCAAATTCTTTCACCGGCTTTTACCGAAGACAAACTCCTGCGAATAGCAAGAATGTACGAAAAAGAAAACGATTGGCACACAAGGAAACCAACCGTTACAAATTGAGAGCGTAAATGAGTAATGAAGTACAGTACAAGGTTGTAGTAGGCTTGGAGATTCACGTACAGCTTTGTACCAGGAGCAAGATGTTTTGTGGTTGTGCGGTGAAGTTTGGCCAGCCGCCTAACAGCAGGGTATGTCCGGTCTGCCTTGGTATGCCGGGCGTTTTGCCGGTGATGAACAAACAGGCGTTTGAGTATGCGGTTCTGGTAGCTCTGGCCCTTAATTGTGAAATAGCAGATTTTACCAAGTGGGACAGAAAGAGCTATTACTATCCTGATTTGCCGAAGAATTACCAGATAAGCCAGTATGATTTGCCGCTCAGTACTAACGGCTTTATTGAAATACCGCTTGAACAAGGGCGAACGAAAAGGGTCGGAATAATCAGGGCACACCTCGAAGAAGATGCAGGCAAAAATCTGCACCCCGCGGGAAACTTCTCGCAGGTTGATTTGAACAGAACGGGCACACCTCTGCTTGAGATTGTTACTGAACCGGATATGAACAGCGGCGCTGAGGTGCGGGCGTTGGCCGTGGAATTGCAGCGAATGGTCAGATACCTCAGCGTCTCCGAAGCTGATATGCAGAAAGGCCAAATGCGTTTCGAGCCGAATATCAATCTCGTTATCACAAAAGACGGCGCCGAATATAAAACGCCCATAGCGGAAATCAAGAACCTGAACAGCTTCCGCGCATTGGAAAGAAGCATCGACTACGAAATCCAGAGGCAGCTTGACGAATTCCTTGAAACCGGCAAAACGATGGATACAGCCGGAAAATCCACACGTGGTTGGGATGATGACAGAGAGGCAACCTTCCTGCAGAGAGAAAAGGAAGAAGCTCCCGATTACAGATACTTTCCTGAGCCGGACCTTGTGCCGGTCGAATTGACAAAGGAATGGCTCGATGATATCCGGGCTCATTTGTGCGAGCTGCCGATTACAAAACAAATGCGTTATGTTAATGAATACAAATTAAGTGATTACGATGCAGGCGTTTTAACAGCCGAACGTTCGACAGCCGAGTTTTTCGAGCAGGCGATAGACGCCGGCGGTGAGCCAAAGCGAGTTTGTAATCTGCTCACGCAGGTCGGGCTGAAATTGGCAAATGAAAAGGGATGCGGTCTTGCCGAATTGGGACTGGCACCTGAGAATGTTGCTGAACTGGCAAAAATGATTGCTGTCGGCCAGGTCAGCGCAACGGCAGGAAATACCATAATGCAGGAAATGCTAAAAACCGGCAAGAGTCCGCAACTTATGGCGGAAGAGCTTGACCTGGTTCAGAAAAGTGATGCGTGCGAATTAGAGACAATAGTCGACCAGGTACTCACCGAAAATACTAAAGCCGTCGATGATGTAAAAAGTGGCGGCAAAAAAAGCAAGAAAGCTCTGGGTTTTCTGCTCGGCCAGGTGATGCAGAAAACCAAAGGCAGGGCAAATCCGAAAGTCGTTTCCGGGATTCTTGCCAAGAAACTTGGTTGAGACTTTGTGATAGATAAAAGGGGACAAAAATGTCTAACGGGATGAAAGTAGAAAAAAGCAGCAATATTACGAAAGTAGCAGTAGAGCTTGAGGGCGCAAAAGACGTCGAAATAAGATGGCTCATTTCCAAAGAGGACGGGGCCCAAAATTTTGCAATGCGGATGTTTGAATTGCAGCCCGGAGGGCACACGCCGTTACACGTTCATGCTCACGAACACGAAGTGTTTGTCATTGAAGGAGATGGCATCTTTGTATATGAGGGGAACGAACACAAATTTAACACCGAATATGTGATATTTGTGCCGCCGAACAAGGAGCACCAGTTCAGGAACGCAGGTGACTCTATTTTGAGATTGCTCTGCCTCATTCCGGCTTCAGCCGTGTAGGTTCGTGGCCGGCAAGGATTTTCATCAAAAAATTAACTTGACTTTCAGAGTAAGGCCCGTTAACCAATACAGGTGGTATAACCTATATAAACGGTAAGTATGTGCCATACCGGTCGTAAAAGGGTGGAAGATGATAGACTGTGCAGGTCAGACTTATCATAACTGCAAACACAGACTGAGTGATTAGTTATTCTGCAGGGGGCAAAACGATGCACGATTCCAATTCGAGCGGAAAAAAGCCAATTGAAGAAGTTCAGGCGCTGCGTCCGCGCAAGCCCAAATTAGAGCGTCTCAGACCTGAAGCTGCCGAATACAAGAAGGTCGAAGAGGCGCTGCGGCAGAGCGAGCAGTATTACCGTGGCCTTGTTAATTGCTCTACCGACGTTATCTGGCGTGTGAATCTGGAAGGGATTCTTACATTTGTTAGTCCTTCGGCTAAAGCCCTGTGTGGTTTTGAGGCTGAAGAATTGATAGGAGCGCCCCTCGAGAAGATTCTTACAGAAAATGGCGTCGGAAAGGCCAGGGAGTCTCTGATGCAACGTAAAAGGGGCGAGTTCGGCAAAGAACCCATCATCTTTGAACTTGTTCACCGGCGTAAAGACGGTACGGAGTTTGTAGCCGAAATCCGCTCGGCACCCATCTTCGGCGAGAATGGTGAAGTGGTTGGAATACAAGGCATTACTCGAGACATCACCGAGCGCAAGCGGGCAGAGGAAGCGCTGCGGGACAGCGAAAGGGAGAAGTCCGCTATACTGGACAGTATGTCGGAGCTTGTAGTATATCAGGACAGGAACATGCGGATTCTATGGGCAAATAAGGCGGCGGGCGAGTCGGTTGGATTGAAATCTGAGCGGTTGGTGGGACGTTATTGTTATGAGATATGGCACGGTCGCAGTGAAGTTTGTGCGCACTGCCCTGTTGTGAAAGCCCGTGAAACCGGTCAACCGCAAACAGCCGAAATTGCTACTCCAGACGGCAGGCGATGGTTTCTGCGAGGCTATCCTCTTAAAGATGCTAACGGCAATATCGTGGGAGTTGTGGAGGTAACACAGGACATCACCGAGCGCAAAAATGCCGAGGAATTGTTAAGAAATGCCGAGAAAGAGTGGCGTAATTCATTTGATTCTTTAGAAGATGTTGTGCTGATAATTGACACAGACTACAATATAGAAAATATAAACGAGGCCGGATTGAAACTTCTTGCAAAGAGCAAAGAGGAGACAATAGGAAAAAAATGCTATCAAGTCATCGGTGATGCAGATAGCCCCCCCGAAGAATGTCCTTGTAAGAAATCATTGAAAACCAAAAAGGTAGAATCGCTCGACCGCTATGAAAAGAAGTTCTGCAAGTACTTTTCTATAAAGATATCTCCGATATTTGATGAAAATGGGGAAATTATAAAATTTGTAGATTTAAGGAGGGACATCACAGAACGCAAAAAGGCCGAGGAGTCGCTGCAGAAGCAAAAGGACAAGGTGCAGAAATATCTCGACATAGCAGGAGTGATGTTCGTTGCGATAAACGCCGGGGGAGAGATTACGCTCATAAATAAGAAAGGTCGCGAGATTTTAGGATACGAAGAGAAAGAGATTTTCGGCAAGAACTGGTTTGATAATTTCCTGCCTAAAAGGTTGGTCGATGGGATAAAACAGGTTTCTGAAAAGTTACTGACTGGTAAGCTCAATGCCGCAGAATACTTCGAAAATCCTGTCTTGACCAAGAGTGGGGAAGAACGACTTATTGCATGGCACAATACAATACTGAAAGATGAAAATGGAAAGGTTATCGGTCACCTCAGTTCGGGCCAGGACATCACGGAGCGCAAAAGGGCGGATGAAAAACTTCTTGACTATCAGGCGCAGCTTAAGTCTTTAGCTTCGCAATTGACTTTGGCCGAGGAGCATGAAAGGCGGCGAATCGCCACGGAGCTGCACGACCAAATCAGCCAGTCGCTGGTTGTCTCCAAACTCAAGCTGGAAGCACTGCACGAATCGGCGGCTTCGGAGGAGTTAGGCAACGACCTGAACGAGGTCTGTAATTCACTCGGCCAGACCATTGCGGAAACGCGCTCGTTGACATCTGAAGTCCATTCGCCTCTGTTGTCTCTGTTGGGTTTTGAGGCAGCGGTGGCCGAATGGCTTACCGAACAAATCGAGGGAAAGCATGGTATTGCAATTGAATTTAAAGATGACGGGCAGCCTAAGCCGCTGGATGATGATATTCGCATTCTTTTGTTCCGCGATGTGCGGGAATTGCTTACCAACGTTGTCAGGCATGCACATGCGCACAAGGTAAGAGTTTCTATCCGCAAGGTCGGCAGCCGGATACGGGTCAAAGTTGAAGATTACGGCATCGGATTCGATCCCAGTGAAATTACCTGGATGCCGGCCAGAACCGGTGGATTTGGCCTCTTTAGTATCCGGGAGCGATTGGAAGAGGTAGGGGGCCGGCTTAAGATTGAATCGAAACCAGGCCACGGAACAACGGTTGCGATTACGGCACCGTTAAAAGCCGAGAAAAATGCCGAAGGGAGATAAATATGAGCACTCGAATTCTATTAGCCGATGACCACACACTTTTACGCGGGCTTCTGCGTTCTGAGCTTGAGAGCCACTCGGACGTGGAAGTAGTCGGCGAGGCCGAAGACGGCCGAAAAGCGATGCAGCTTGTGCGAGAACTTGTGCCGGACATTGTCATTATGGATATAGCTATGCCAAACTTGAATGGGATGGATGCTACACGTCAGATTGTTCGTGAATTCCCGGCAGTCAAGGTGATTGCCTTGTCGATGCATCACAACAGGAAGTTTGTCATCAACATGCTTAACGCCGGGGCATCAGGCTATCTGTTGAAGGATTGTACGTCTCAAGAACTTGTCGAAGCCATACGAACCGTAGCAGGAGGCGGTGCCTGCCTTGCACCAAAAAAAGTGGTAAAGGAGGTTACCGACTGGATACAGGACCCACAAAAACCTGAGTCCTTATTGGATACTCTCAAAGACAGAGAACGCGAGGTGTTTCAACTCTTAGTCGAAGGAAAAAATACCAAAGAAATTGCTATAGTTCTGCACCTTACCGACAAGGCGATTCAGGCAATCCGGCATAAGATTATGGAAAAGCTTAATGCTCACAGCATAGTAGACCTTGTCCTGATAGCGCTACAGGAAGGAATCATCTCCATAGAATAGTGAGCCCTCTACAGGGGGCAGATATTTAACTGTGAGCGTTGCGAAAACGGCATCGCTGCCGTTAAATCGGGGCGTGAACCTGTCATTCCTGCGAAACTTGTCCTGAGCGGAGTCGAAGGAGCAGGAATCCCGGACGTTCGAGCCGCTTTTAGGTGCAGTTCTTTCGGCAATTTTATCTGTGATTGGTATAACATATCTCTTTCGAAAACTTAAGAAAAAACCGCGATTCCCCGATAATATCTGTGTGTTATGTTTTTGCTAACCGAAAAATGGGGGTGCGCTAGCCTTATAAACAGGATTTTACCTATCTAATAATAGGATTTCCGAAGTCCGTATTTAGGGAATTCCTATTTGCTTTCTTTTTTGGTTTCAACATAAAGTAATCAGACTTGGTTTTATGCAGTGATACTTTTTATTTGGTGGGAGTGCCACACAGGTGTCACAGGCAGAAAAAAAAGTTTTTCAAATGTGCAACAACCAAGATACAAGGTTGAATAGCATAACTTTCCGGACACAGTATAGTCGTGAAAAACCTGGTATCCGGCGCTTTTAAGAAACTCGTAGAGGCCTAAAATCGGCAGGTTTGGGTACTTAAGAAAAAATTAGCGAGCTCTCATATACTTAGTAAGCCGTATCCGGGTAATAAGATAGAGGAGATTAAGCAATTGCTCGTCCTCTCGAACGACCGAAGACTTATGATGATTGAAAGAAGATAAAATGATTGAAAGAACAAGAAAAACGGGAAGTGATGTTATCGGTGATGTCCCAAAAACTATCGTGGTCAGTGGTTATGAAAGTTTCACAAGAGATATTGCCGCACAGAATGGTTTGGACTATTTCTGTATAGATTTGGAATTGGACCCTGTCGATTTTGAAATTGTTGATTTCGCTTGCACAAAGATGGCGGGCTTAGCAGAAAAGATTCTCCGTGACGCACTCTTGGGATACAAAGTAGAGGATGGGATTGAAAATGCTATTGACCAAGTAGAAAAAAGATTCTCTTTCCCCTTCAAAAGTGGTATTATTGCTTGTCTTGAAGACGCGAATAAGTGGTATATGAAGATGAAGGAGTATAATACTGTCCAAAAACTGGGCGCATGATTAAGGTGGATTTGTCGCCTGATACGATAACGTATTCAGGAAACAGATTTATAAAGAACAAAAGGCATAATTACAGTGCTCAGTTTAAGGCAAAAGTTGCCTTGGCGGCGGATAAAGGTGATAAAACGATAGCTGAGCTGGCCAGCGAGTTTGATATTCATCCCAATCAGATCACTCAATGGAAGAAACAGTTGTTGCAATTGCGGCTGGCTTTATCTGGTAGCGGTAATGGACTGGTTCAGCCGTTATGTTCTTAGTTGGGAAGTGACGGTAACATTGGAGTCGGAGTTTTGTGTTTCGGTCCTGGAGCAGGTTTTGAGCTACTGTACCCCAGCCGAGGTGTACGGCGTAGCAGTTGGCACTCCGGTCGCCCTTAAGGCTCCCTCCGTTCCAACGGCTTTAACACACGGTGATGAATCCACCTTAAAAACGCTTGGTTTTTGTCTTGACAATGGGTAGGGGTATAATAATATGGCAAGATGTTGCTGTAAAATCTAAGTGGGCAACACTGTTTAGGTGGCCGATACTTACTGTGATAGTATTTTGTAATTGGGGGATGTAATTGGAAAAAAAGAAATGCCCGACGGGCCGCGAGAAAATTCAAGAGCAGAAACTATAGTGATTTGTGGAACTGCTCGACTGCCAAAAGAGATGACCAGGGATGGAAGTCTTGGCCGTCTTTGGATCGAATTGGAACTAACCACAGGTGATTAT
>DUZJ01000069.1 GCA_013349615.1 Planctomycetota bacterium
CGGCAATCTCTTGTAATTTTGAAAGAACATCCGCTACAACAGTGCATGCCCGGCGCATTAACTCAATTTCTCTTCGGCTGCGAAGTGTTATAGCCATTTAATTTTGTATTTCAAACCTCGTACTTTAGTCCAGATACAATTCACGCTTTGGCGAGGGCTTCCAACTTTTCGAGAACAGAAGCGCTTACCCCGTCGACGTCCTTGTTAGCATCGATGTCATACACTGTGCTGCTGTTTTTTTTATAGTAATCGACCACCGGCTCGGTCTGCAGGTGATAGGTTTTAAGTCGATTCGCCACGACTTCGGCACTATCATCCGACCGTTGAACGAGCGTGGTACCATCGTTATCACATATTCCTTCGACCTTCGGCTTCAGGTTTTCAACGTGGTAGACCGCACCACATTGAGGACAGCTTCTCCTGCCGGTCATTCTCCGAACCACCACTTCGTCATCTATCTCCAAATTCAAAACAGCGTCAATTTTTTGGCCGCTGCAATCCAACGATTTGTCAAGCTCGGCTGCCTGGTTAATGGTTCTCGGGAAACCATCCAATATGAAACCAGCGTCCGGAGCATTCTTTATCGCGTCAGCCATCATCTCAACTATAATTTGGTCAGGCACAAGTGCACCTGAATCCATATACTTTTGGGCTTTTCCGCCCAATTCTGTGCCTTCAGCTCTTTGTTGCCGTAAGATGTCTCCGCTGGACAGATGCAGCAGACCATACCTGTCAACAATGCGCTTGCACTGCGTTCCTTTGCCGGCGCCGGGTGCACCCAACAAGACTATCCTCACGCATAAGCTCCTTTAATTCTTCCGGTCTCACTGAAACCTTCGTAGCTTCTCATCAAGAGGTTCGCCTCAATCTTCTGAACGAGGTCCAGGGAGACACTGACAACAATCAACAGGCCCGTGCCGCCCAAAAACGTTGCTACTATCCAGGGAATTCCTAATAAGATTGAAATGACGCTGGGCACAACGGCAATTATGGACAAGAAAGCGGCTCCAAAATAAGTTATTCTTGTCATGACGGTTTCCAGATATTCAGCGGTTCTACGTCCGGGTCGAAGGCCTGGAATGAAAGCTCCCGAATCCCGCAGGTTTTTGGCCATTTCCCTCGGCTGAAACTGCACCGTCACCCAAAAGTAAGCGAATAAAAATATCAATACCATATAGAGGACATTGTAAGTAAAAGCATCGTGACGCAAAGCACCCTGCAAAGTGGCAAGAAATCCTGAATTCCGGAATCTCTCTATTCTTGTGAATTGCTCAAGTATTACGGGTGGGAACATCATAAAAGCGGACGCGAAGATTATCGGCATCACGCCGCCGTGATTGACACGCAGCGGCAAATAATGTCTTTGGCCTCCATACATTCGCCTTCCGCGCATCATTTTTGCCTGTTGAACCGGTATTCGCCGCTGGCCTTGCGTTATGAGTATGGCACCGGCCACAACAAATACAAAGGCCGCTATCAAGAACAATAACTTTGCCGGGCCTATGGTGCCGGGCGGTGCAGCCACTGTTAAGTCGACGTTCTCTATTAGCATTCCAACCGCCCATGGCATTCGGGATATAATACCGGCCATAATTATCAAACTAATACCGTTTCCTATGCCGTACTCATCTATCTGCTCACCGAGCCACATCAAGAAGATGGTTCCGGCTGTCATAGCGACAATGCCCATTATTACAGCCTGGGTCTCCATGCCCGGGTAGATAAACTGTCCCAACATCTTCATATACATAATCGCTTGAAAAACACATATCAGAACCGCCAGGTAGCGTGTATACTCCTGTATTTTTTTGTGTCCGGTTTGGCCTTCCTGCCGGAGTTTTTTCAAAGCAGGAACAACCTCTCCCAGCAGCATAAGAATAATCGATGCAGTAATATATGGCATAATTCCGAGACCGAACAGGCTGCTTTTGTCCAGGGTTCCGCCGGTGAATATCTGCATATATGTAGCGGCCCTTCCGAAGGGGCTTTCCGTGTCCCTGTGTCTGGTGACTTCGGCAATCTTGTTCTGGTCAAAACAGGGATTAGGGATATGGAAACCAACCCTGTATATTACCAGCAGCGCCAATGTAAAAAGAACTTTGTTGCGCAGGTCCGGAATTCTGAATATGTTAAATACTGTCCCAAGCATTTTTATTCCCCGTTAGTCTTTCAGTCTACAATCATTACAGACAGCTTATTTTGTCGACCACAAGCGGACCACAGAAGAAAATCCAATCAATTACGTAATTTGTTTTGCCGTACCGCCGCATCCTATAATCTTCTGCTCAGCGGTTTTGCTAAACTTATGAGCCGTTACTTCCAACTTCTTTGTTAGCTCCCCATCACCGAGAATTTTCACTTTACTTTTCAAACTATTAATCAATCCGGCATCAGATAATTGTTCTATACCGACGGCGTCGCCCTCGTCAAACCTTTCCAGTTGTGATACATTAACAATTTGGTAGCATGTTGCGAAGTTATAATTACTAAATCCACGTTTTGGCAGCCGCCTAAATAAAGGCATCTGTCCGCCTTCATACAGCGAGGTGGAAGTCGAGCCGGCCCTGCTGCCGCTACCTTTGTGGCCTCGTCCGCAGGTTTTGCCGCGGCCGGTGCCCGTGCCTCTTCCTACACGGCGGCGACGCCTGTGCTTACCTGCAATAGAAGTTATTTCGTAGTTCAACATTTAACCCGTCACCACCTTTTTATTGTTTCCACTTCTACGCCACGAAGGGACTGGAACATTTCTTTGCTTCGTAATTTCAACAGCCCATCCAAAGTGGCCTTGACAACATTTTTAGCAGAGTTGCCTCCATACACTTTTGTAAGGACATCCTGCACACCGGCAAATTCAAGGACAGCTCGAGCGTTGGAGCCTGCGATAACGCCCGTACCAGGGCTGGCCGGGACCAAGGTTATCCTTGTAGCTCTATATCTGCCTTGGACCTGGTATGGAATCGTTCTGCCGGCCAGAGCTATTTTGTGCAAAGATTTTTTGGCGTCCTTTATACCTTTCTCAACGGCAAACGGGACTTCCTTTGCCTTACCATACCCAACGCCCACTGTCCCCGCACGGTCACCGAGCACAACTAATGCCGCAAAGCTGAACCGCCGACCTCCTTTGACGACTTTGGCACAGCGAAATACCTTTACGACCGTATCTTCCAGAGGCTGTTCTTCCTGAGGTGACAACTTGGCCCCATTAGAAGTCCGCGCCGAAGGTGCGACACTTCTCTCCGAGGTCTTGCTTTTAACGGGCTTAACCGGTTCTTCTGCCAATGTTTTTTTCTCCAATCGTATTTCTACGGCCGGCAAGTTCCTTCAAAAAACCAGGCCGGCTTTTCTTGCCGCCTCGGCAAGAGCCTTGACTCTGCCATGAAACTTATATCGCTTTCTATCAAAGCAAACGCATTTAATACCGACGCTAAGGGCCTGTTTTGCTACTGCTTCACCTATCGTTTCAGCAGCTTTTTTGCCGGTGGTAACGCTCAATTGGTCCCGCAGGCCTTTTGCTCTTGTGCTTGCGGAAACAAGTGTCGCTCTGGCGACATCATCTATAATCTGGGCGTAGATATGCCTGTTTGAACGAAACACCGACAGCCGAGGTCTGTTTGGTGTTCCAAAGACCTTTTTTCGGACGTGATATTTACGCCTCATCGCCGCTTTTTTTATCCTGTCAATTCTCATAAAAACCAAATCACAATCGACATTTACTATTTACTATTGATTCTAAGCTCCGATTTTTTTTCGAATAGTCAATATTCAATTGTCAATCGTCAATTCTTATACTGTTCCCGAAGTAAATGCTTTTCCGACCTTGCGTCGTACGTATTCGTCGGCATAACGGATACCCTTCCCTTTATATGGTTCGGGCGGCCTTATTCTCCGTATATCAGCAGCAAACTGTCCCAGCAGTCTCTTGTCCATCGCCGAAATCGTGAACCTGGCGGGAACCTCATTGCCCCTTGTTGCGTTGACATCAATGTTTACCTTTATGCCCTTTGGTATCGGCCGCTCTACCAGATGGGAAAAGCCAACCTGAAAGACCAGCTTTTCGCTCTGCTCTTTGACATTATAGCCGGTACCGTATAACTCCATCTTCTTTTCAAAACCTTTACTGACACCTGCCACCATATTAGCAATCAAGGCACGCGTGGTGCCATGCATCTGCCTGGCCTCATGGCTTTGTGGATGTTCATTTTCAACCAGTACCTTGCCTGCGGAACTGTCCACTTTCACCTTTATACGTGGGTGACAGTCCATCTGGAGCTGGCCAAGCGGACCTGAAACATTGATACACCGGCCATTCTTCTCGACCTTTACTCCCTGGGGAATAATAATTGTTTTTTTTCCGATACGACTCATCAGCTAACCGTACAAAGTATCTCCCCGCCGACATTGTTCTGGCGGCAACTTCTATCACTCATTACACCGCTACTTGTGGAAACGATTGCGATGCCCATACCAGCCAACACGTGTGGCAATTTGTCAACAGACGAGTAGATTCTACAACCGGGCCTGCTTATCCTTGATAATTCGTTAATGACCGGCCGGCCCTCGTTGTCGTACTTTAGAGTAATTCTCAGTATTCCCTGCCTGCCGTCATCGATTCTGTCAAAATCTTCGATGTAACCTTCCTTTTTCAAAACAGTCGCTATACCTTCGCAAATATTCGATGCTTTAATATTGACCTGGCTTTTATTTATTCGCCCAGCGTTGCGAATTCTCGTCAACATATCAGCTATCGGGTCGCTCAAACTCATAATCTCGTCTCCCTTGGCTCGTGTCCCGTGTCTCGTTCGGGACACGGGGCCGGGGCACAAGTCACGATTTACCAACTGGCTTTTCTTACTCCCGGTATTTTTCCTTCGTTAGCCAGGGTCCTAAAGCAAATCCTGCAAATTTTGAATTTGCGATAAACACCTCTGGCTCTTCCACAAAGCTGGCAGCGTGTATATTGTCTAACGCGAAATCTTTGTTTCTTTTCCGCCTTGTTTTCCAGGGCTTTAGTTGACATCTACGCGCTCCAAAATAATGTTTATCATTTCGCCGGCAATCCCTAAATATCACTCTTGCGTTTCCGTGCTCTTGAACGGCATACCAAACAACGAGAGCATTTTCCTCGCTTCTTCATCAGTATTTGCCGTCGTCACCAAGGTCACGTTCATACCCTGCTGAAACTCCATCTGTGCCGGGTTGATTTCGGGGAAGACACCCTGTTCAACCAGTCCCATCGTGTAATTACCTCTGCCGTCAAAACTGTTTGGTTCAAGGCCCCGAAAGTCTCTTACCCGCGGGATTGCAAGGTTAATAAGTCTGTCCATAAATTCGTACATTCTTACACCACGGACAGTAACTTTCAAATTGGTTTCCTGCCCTTGCCGAACTTTGAAACCGGCGACACTTTTTTTAGCCTTACAGACGGCCGGTATTTGGCCCATAATCATCGTCAGGTCCTTCTTGGCCGATTCCAGGAATTTTTTATCCTGTGTAGCCTTTCCTACGCCCATAGAGACAACGACCTTTTCCATTCGCGGCACCGCCATAGGATTCTTGTATCCAAATTCCTCAGTCAATCCCGGAACTACCTTGGACTTATATAAATCTTTTAAACGTGCCATCAAAAGTCTCTCAACGTTTAACTATTTACTGTTTGGCCTTTCTGGGCTTGTTTATCTCTGTGCCATCAGCACCAACTCGGCTTTTACTGCCATCCTCGTTTATCTGATAATGCACTCTGCTCCCTCTTGAGCTTTTCGAGGTTACCGGCAATACATTACTTATATGTATCGGCTGCTCAACGTTAATCCGGCCTCCCTGTGGATTTCTACGTGAAGGGCGAACGTGCTTTTTTGCTACATTTTGACCCTGAACCACTATCTTTTCCTTCTCGGGTATAACACGCAGCACTCTGCCGGTAGCCCCTTTATGGTCACCAGCTATAATCTCGACCGTATCACCTTTTTTTATATGTAGAGCCATTTTCAAATCAAATATAAAAAATCAAATTTTATACTACCTCGCTTGCCAGCGAGATAATCTTCATATAGTTTTTTTCGCGAAGCTCACGAGCCACCGCGCCGAATATTCTCGTTCCTATCGGGTTACGTTCATTGTCAATCATCACCGCCGCATTGCTATCGAACCTTACGTAGCTGCCATCCGAGCGTTTCAGAGGACTTTTGGTTCGAATAATAACGCATTTATGCACTTTCTTGTTATCCAACTGACAGGTCGGCAGCGATTTTTTTATAGCAACACAAATAATGTCTCCTACCGAGGCCACGGGTCGGGTCTTTCTACCACGGGAGCCGCCTTTTCCAAGAACCTTAATACACAATGCCGACTTGACACCTGAGTTGTCGGCTATGTCCAACATTGTTTCCTGCTGAATCATATTTCGTATCTCGTACTGCGTATTGCGCACAACGCATCACGCTTTTTCCAGAGCAGCTCTTTCTACAACTCTCACAAGTCGCCAACTCTTGGTTTTACTATGAGGACGGCATTGTGCAACTTCAACGACGTCCCCGACACCTGCCTGATTTAGCTCGTCGTGGACGCCGAGTTTTGTTCTACGCTTTACGTATTTACCGTATTTCGGATGCCTGACCTTGAAGTCAATGGCAATTTTGATGCTTTTGTCACCACTGTTGCTTATTACCACGCCGGTTAAAGTTTTTAATTTTCGGTCCTGCATCCTCGATTTCCAATAAACAATTACCTAAGACAAAGTCTTACTTACTTTCACGAATTACCGTCTTAATCCTGGCAATATCACGCCTGACATTAGTTATGGCTTTGGAATTCTCCAGCTTTTCCGTAACCGCCTGCGAGCGCAAGTCAAATAAATGCCTCTGGAATTCTTCCAGTTGACTCTGTAGCTCATCCGGGCTCATCTCACGGTAATGCTGCGCTTTCATCTAAAGCTGCCTTTCTGTTTTATAACGAATGTCTTCGCTTAACGAATCTGCACCTGATGGGCATTTTATGGGCGACCCTGACGAGCGCCTGCTTTGCCACATCTTCATTTACTCCGCCTATCTCAAACATAACCTGTCCGGGCCTGACTCTGGCAACCCAAAATTCGGGCTCACCCTTACCCTTGCCCATTCGCGTTTCCAAGGGCTTGGAACTTACCGGCTTGTGTGGAAAGAGCCTAAGATAGACTTTGCCTTCACGATGCAAAAAATGAGTAGCTGCAACTCGGCCGGCTTCAATGTTCTTGGCCGTTATCCAGTCGGTCTCCAAAGCCTGCAAGCCGTATTCGCCAAACGCAACAAAATTACCTCTGGTGGCATTGCCTTTCATTTTGCCGCGTTGGCTCTTACGGAACTTAACTCTTTTCGGCATCATTGCCATTTTCTTAGACCTTTATAAACAGCGTTTATCGTATGTTGTTTTCTTTCGCCGGTGCGAAATCCTCGGTTTCTATCCGCTATCCGCGACCGCGCCGCTTCCCTCGGTACTTTTTTTCTCCTCTGCACCACCTTCTGCCGGCGGTGCAGCCACATTAGTTTGGGCAGCGCTTTTGCTCTTTTGTACCGGCGCAGCTTTAGGCCTGCCGCGCCTCTGCGCCGGGCCGATACGCTTCGGTGGACGAGGCCGACGACGAGGGACCTGTTCAACCTCCTCGCCAAATTTGCCTTTATAAATCCACGCTTTAACGCCAATCGTTCCATACGTCGTTCTTGATGTTGCCACGGCGTAATCCACATTGGCATCCAGGGTGTGCAGCGGGATAGAACCGAGCTTCTGCGTTTCCCTGCGTGCCATTTCCGAGCCTGCCAACCGTCCGGCACAGATAATCTTAACTCCTTTAGCACCGGCGTTCATTGCTGATTCACAATACTGCTTCATCGTGCGTCTAAATGAGGCCCGCTTACTTAGCTGCTCAGCAATCGCTTCGGCTACAAGTGCGGCATTGAGGTCCGGCTGCTTTATCTCGATAACATTTACGGCCACTTTTCGGCCAGTTATCTCTTCAAGCTCTTCTCGCAACCTATCAACCTCACCACCTCTCGGCCCGATGACTATGCCAGGCCGAGCGCTGTGCAGTGTTACTTTTACTTCGTTACGTGTTCGGATAACCTCTATCTTTGCCACCGCACCTTTGGGCACGTTACGATTGAATCTTCCGTCAACATACTGACGGATTCTCTGGTCCTCGACGAGGAAATTTCCATAATCGGCCTTGGGAGCAAACCAGGTACTCTGCCATCCAAGTGTTATTCCCGTTCTAAAACCTATTGGCGATGTTTTCTGGCCCATAATCCCGTGTCTCGTATTGCGTACTTACTTTTGCCTTTTTACTTTTTCTTTTTTTTTAAGCTTGCGTGACCGTAACATATATGTGACAGGCCTTTTTACTAATAGGATGCGCTCTTCCTCTGTCTTTTGGCATCCATCTTTTTGTGCCGACACGAACGCCTGCATCATCAACACGAGCACTGCTAACGTAAAGATTATCAACGTCCGCCTGCTGCTCATCGGCATCAGCAACGGCACTTTTTAGAACTTTGTCAATCATCGTTGCCGCACGTTTTCTTGTGAACTTCAAGATATCCATAGCATCCTGGGCGCTTCGGCCCACTATTAACTGGGTAACGAGTCTGGCCTTGCGGGCTGAAATCGGAGCAAAACGATAAGACGAACGCCAGTCAATCAAATCATTTACATCAACAGATAAAGCGGCCGCCAGACGGCGAACATCCTCGCTGTGAGGCATGGGCTTAAAAAGCCCTTTTTGCCAGTTTTTAACAACCGCCACGGCTTCCTTCTTATCAAGCCCTGGTCTGGCAAGCTGGTCAGCCAACTGCTCCACATCTATCTGCCGCCATTGGCAAAACTCTTTTAACTTATTAGCACTTAACATATCTCGTTTTGGTAACTGGTAACTATTTAACCAATCACTATTTAACCATTCAACTATCTTATTTTCTTGCTTGAATGACCTTTAAAGAGCCTCGTAGGCGAAAATTCGCCCAACTTATGTCCTACCATATCCTCGGTAACAAAAACCTTGTGAAACATCTTGCCGTTATGAACCATAAATGTAAATCCGACAAACTCCGGAATTATCGTACATCTCCTCGCCCAGGTCTTTATTGGCTCACGAGAGCCGGCACTAATGTGCTTGTTGACCTTGGCCAACAACTTTTCATCAACATAAGGTCCTTTTTTAAGAGATCTTCCCATTTTTTCGTATCTCGTATCCTGTGAACCGCACACCACTTCGCGCTTCTACAGGACCAACTGTCCTTGCCTTTTATTTTTTCGTCTTCGAATAATCCTCTTGTTACTTGGATTTCTGGGATTTCTTGTTTTTCCACCTTTTGCCAGTACGCCCGTGGGTGAACAGGGATGCCTTCCGCCGGCTCGATGGCCTTCTCCACCACCCATAGGGTGATCAACCGGATTCATCGCATTGCCACTCACATGGGGTCTGCGTCCCATATGTCGCTTGCGCCCGGCCTTACCGATGCGTATGTTTTGGTGGTCAGGGTTACTGAGCCGGCCAATTGTCGCCCGACATTCCTTGCGCAGCATCCGCATTTCGCCACTCGGCAAAACGACGGTGACCCAATCACCCTCTTTGGCCACAATTCTCGCAGCGTTTCCGGCACCTCTGACGAGCTTTCCACCCTGCCCTGCCGTCATTTCGATATTATGAACCTCCAAGCCGGCAGGTATCGCCGAAAGCGGCATTGCATTACCGACCTTAGGCTCACGATGGGGACCGCTTTCCACCCGGGTTCCGGTCTTTACACCCTGCGGCGTTAATATATATCTTTTCTCACCGTCGGTGTAGTGCAGCAGTGATATAAAACAATTTCTGTTAGGGTCATACTCAATCGTTGCCACCTTTGCGGGGACACCATCTTTGTTACGCTTGAAATCGATAATACGGTAAATTTTTCTTGCCCCGCCGCCTCTGAACCGGGTAGTAGTAACGCCGTGATGATTTCTTCCGCCGGTCTTCTTTATCCGCTTGCAAAGGGACTTCTCCGGCTTTGTGGTCGTCAGCTCAGCATAATCATTCACTGAGCTGTTTCTGCGTCCGGCACTTGTTGGCTTATAAACTCGAATACCCATTTTTTTGTCTCTCGTCCCCCGTGACTCGTTCCAGTCACAGACCACGGGGTACGTCTTTAGAACAAATCTATATGATAGTCCGGCTCCAGAAACACAACAGCTTTTTTCCAACTCGGCGTACTGCCGATGGCTCTGCCTCTGTGGCGAACTTTGCCTTTGCGATTAGCGGTCCTCACTTTTTGCACCTTAACGCCATACATTTTTTCCACAGCATTTTTTATCTGGACTTTATTGGCCTTTTTATTTACTTCAAAGGAGTACGCACCTTTCGTATTCGCAAAGTGCACGCCCTGCTCTGTAATCAAAGGCCGAACTATTACACTATATTCGTCTATATTAATTGCCATTAATTTTGACTCGTCTCATCTCCGCCCAAAAGGGACAAAAGCCCCTCTACAGTTATCAGCATTTTGCTGTGGTTGCAGATATCGCCGGCGTTCAATTGAGCTACAGGCATAACTGAGACTCTCTGAATATTCTTGGCTGATTTGTAAAGATTTGCATCTACGGAGCTAACCGTCACAAGACAACTGCGTTCAATCTTTAGGTTACTCAGGATGCTTACAAAATCGTTAGTGCGCGGCTTTTCAAAGTTTAACGCGTCAACCACGACAACGTTGTTATTCAAAAGCTTCGCCAATATTGCCGAGTCGCGGGCCAATCTTCTCTGTTTCTTTGGCATACGCTTACGAAAGTTTCTGGCGACCTTTGCAAAGGTGACGCCGCCGCCGACACGTTTTCCGGTTCTGCGGTTACCGGCGCGAGCAAATCCGGTGCCTTTTTGCCTAAAGAGCTTTTTGCCCGAGCCGACTCCCATACTTCTGCCCTTTGTAGCTGCTGTCCCCACCCGCTTGTTAGCCTGATACATAACAATCGCCTGCTTAAGCAGTGGATACCTGACCAGGCCGCCCAAAGCCGACTCATCGACCTTGAGGCTATCAACCTCCTGTCCATCTATATTGTACACAGCCAAGTCAATCATCTCTCATATCTCGTTTCATATCAGGCTTTTTTAGCACTACGGACAAGACAATAGCCGCCGGCAGGGCCTGGCACAGCACCTTTGACGACTAATAAATTTTTCTCTTCATCTATCGCTACCAGTCTATGGTTTTTTGTTGTAACACGATGGTTGCCCATATGCCCCGCCATTTTCTTGCCTTTTTTCGGCTTTCCACCATGGCCGGCATCGCTGGCGAAACTTGATATTGAGCCGGGCGCCCTGTGTTTTCGTTCCGTGCCGTGCGAGGCCGGGAAGCCGGCAAAGCCGTGTCGTTTCATCACGCCGGCGAAGCCTTTGCCTTTACTGGTTCCTACAACATCGACAGATTTGTTTTCCGCAAAGACCGAAACCGTGATAGAATCTCCGATATTGTAGCTCGGTTCGGCCTCTTCCGGCAGTCGCATCTCTCTGACGAATTTTTTGGGTGTCGTACCGGCTTTCTGAGCATGTCCGATTTGCGGATTCTTCCTTCGCGAGGGCTTTACATCATCAAAACCCAACTGAACCGCATTGTAACCGTCAGTTTCGGTCGTTTTGACCTGCATAACAACACAGGGCCCAGCTTGTATGACCGTAACAGGCAACAGCTTGCCCGCTTCGTCATAGACCTGAGTCATCCCAACCTTTTTTCCCAACAACATTGCCATTTTCTCGTTTCTCACCGCTCGAAGCCCGGGTCACGCTTTAATTTTTACGAAGACGCCGGCTGGTACCACCAAGCGGTTCAAGACCTCGACCGTTCGCGCGTTGGCCTCGTGAATATCAATGAGACGTTTATGAGTTCTTAACTCAAACTGCTCACGCGACTTTTTATCGATGTGAGGACTGCGCAAAACGGTGTACCTTTCGATACGCGTAGGCAAGGGCACCGGACCACTGACACGGGCATTGGTCTTTCGAGCGTGCTCCACTATCTCCTTAGCAGACGCATCAAGAGCCCTGTGGTCGTATGCCTCCATTCTAATTCTTATTCTTTCTGTTTCAGTAGCCATAATTTGTCTCTAAGGTCTTGAACTATAGAACCTTATAAACTAAAAAACAAGGTCGAAAAAGCCCACTTTCAGCCTATAATACTTCTGCTATCCAGTGAATCTACCTTACTTTGATTTTGGCAGGAGAGGCCATTTTCGTTGATTATTGGTGATGCAACCGTCAATAATCAATTACCAAGTTCGCCTTCCTTAAGAATTCGGGTTTGGACCAAACTACGGCCCTTCCAAAGCCATTTACCAGCTTCGGTGTACCCTTAAGTGCAACGGCGCACTTTTTACAAAGCCATCCGTGACGACCAAATTACAGATATGCTACAGCCCAACTGGTTTACGCAAAGCCATCCTTGACAATGCTCGCTACGGCTAAAAACCATTTCTTCTATCACATAAATTAAGTAATATCAATAAAAATTTCGACAAAAAACCGTGAAAAACATAAAAAATCCCATTATTTTTAAAGAATAATGTGCTTTGCAATCTGCTCCGGGACCTTCTCATAGCTCAACGGCTCCATAGTAAAGGTCCCCCGGCCTGCTGTGGCGCTTCTAATCTCGCTGGAATATCCAAACGTTTCTGCCAGAGGCACCTTAGCATCGATTACCCGCATATTTCCGTGAAGGCGACAATCTGTTATCAAGCCCCTCTTTCCAAGCAAATTGCCCTGGACTGCCCCGAAAGCAGCTTCTGGGGCTACTACCTGGAGCCGCATTATCGGCTCAAGCAAAACCGGCCCTGCCTGGGCGAGAGCCTTTTCTACGGCAATTGCGGCAGCCTGCTCAAAAGCCAGGTCCGAGGAATCCACCGAGTGGAATGAGCCATCGAGTAACGTAACTTTAATTCCCACAACAGGATAGCTTGACAACACACCACTGCCGAGGGCGTCCCTGGCTCCCCTTTCAACAGCAGGGATATACTCTCTCGGCACAGCATTGGACACCACCTTGCTTTCAAACTCAATATCGCGGCTCGGCAGACCGTCCTCTGTCAATAACGGCTCAACCGACAAAACAACATGGCCGTATTGTCCATGACCTCCTGTTTGACGTATAAATTTACCCTCCGCATGTGCCGATTTCGTAATAGCTTCCTTGTAGGCGACCCTTGGCTTGCCAAGCCTGACATCAACGCCTTTTTCCCTTACCAGCTTGTGCTGGAGTATTTCCAGATGGAGCTCGCCCATTCCGCTGATGATTGTTTGGCCTGTTTCGACATCTACTTTACATTCAAAGGTCGGGTCCTCACGCCTCAAATCAGCCAGCGCATCTGCCAATTTTGCCTTTTCTGCCGTCGTTCTTGGCTCTATCGACATTTTCATAACCGTCTGCGGGAATGTAATATTAGGCAGACAAACGGGTTTTTTGGGGTCGCAAATCGTATCGCCTGTAAGAGTTTTTTTAAGCCCTATGACTGCGACGATATCGCCGGCGCCGGCTGAGTCTAAAATTTTTCGCTCGTCGGCGTGCATCTCAAATATCCTGGTAATATTTTCCCGTCTGTTGCGATTTGCATCCAAGACTCTTCTGCCGGACTTTAATGTGCCTTGATAAATCCTTAGAAAGCTCAAGTCGCCGTGCACATCGCTGGTAATCTTAAATGCAAGCGCGACCAGGCTGCCGTTGCGGTCGCATTTAACGGTTATCTCTTTGTTTTTATCAGTCGGTTTATGCCCGAGTAGAACAGGTTTGTCCAATGGAGAAGGCAAATACGCCAGGACAGCATCAAGCAGCTTCTGTACGCCGATATATTTCAGGGCCGAACCGACAAATACCGGATGAAGCTTATTGCTTAACGTTGCTTTCCTAATTGCCCTAATAATCATTTTACTGTCGATTGGCTTATCGTGGACGTAGGTGTCCATCAGCTCGGCATCAACTTCGGCTGCAAGCTCTATCATCTCGTTTCTTCGCCGCTCTGCTGTTTGCCGCAATTCAGCGGGAATTTCAGTCTCCTCAAAAGTTGCTCCCAGCTCTTCGGTCTTGTAGAAAACCGCCCTCATTTTGATCAGGTCTATTATCCCTGTAAAAGAGTTTTCGGCCCCGATAGGAATCTGCAATAGAATTGGATTGGCCAGGAGCTTATCGCGAATGGATTCGACGGTCATCTCGAAATCAGCGCCGACTTTGTCCATCTTGTTCACGAAGCAAAGACAAGGCAAGTCGTATTTCTGTCCCTGCCTCCAGACGGTCTCACTCTGGGCCTGCACACCTTCGCTGGCGTCAAATACAGCTACGGCGCCATCGAGGACACGGAGCGAGCGTTCAACCTCAGCGGTAAAATCAATGTGCCCCGGTGTGTCGATAAGGTTGATTTCAAAGCCCTTCCAGGGACACTTCGTCGCGGCTGAAGTAATGGTAATACCTCTTCTCTGCTCCTCTTCCATATAGTCCATAACAGCGGTGCCATCGTGGACTTCGCCCATTTTGTATGTCTTGCCGACATAGTAAAGAATACGCTCGGTTATTGTTGTTTTGCCGGCGTCGATATGAGCCATAATTCCAATATTGCGTAATTTTTCCAAAGTACTCGGCATAATTTATGTCTCTTCGCTCGCATCTCAGATTACGAATAAAAAAACTGCCACGGTCATTTTATAAGCGCGCCGTGGCAGTTAAAAACTGACGAATCTCACCAGGCAAAGTGTGCAAACGCCTTATTCGCCTCAGCCATTCTATGAATATTTTCTCTGGTGGTCATTGCACCACCGCGTTCATTATAAGCGTCTATCAATTCGGATGCCAGACGCTGGCGCATAGGCTTTCCCTTCTTGGCCCTGGCCGATTGTAGTATCCACCTAAAGGCGAGTGATTGCTGGCGTTTCGGGCTTACCTGCATCGGCACCTGATAACTGGCTCCGCCAACACGTTTGCTGCGAACCTCTATCAAGGGTTTTACGTGATTTACCGCCGTCTCGAACACCTCAAGCGGGCTGGTGTCCTTGACCTTTTTGGAGATAATGTCCATAGCATCATAAAAAGTGCGTTGTGCAACACTTTTCTTGCCACCCCACATCATACAGTTAACAAACTTCGAAACCAGCTTGCTGTCGTACGCCGGGTCAGGCTTTAATTGTTGATTTGAAGCAGTAAATCTTTTCATAGTTCGTAGTTCCTGGTTCATAGTTCATCGATGAAGTCTCAACGATGAACAATGCGCTATTTTGCTTTTTTTGCACCATACTTACTTCTGCCCTGTTTGCGATTAGCCACGCCGGCACAGTCAAGTACGCCACGGACGATATGATACCGCACGCCCGGCAAATCCCTGACCCGGCCTCCGCGAATTATAACTGTGCTGTGCTCCTGAAGGTTGTGGTCAACACCCGGTATGTAAGCTGTAACTTCCTTGCCGCTGGTAAGTCTGACACGGGCGATTTTTCGTAAAGCAGAGTTCGGTTTCTTGGGCGTTTGCGTCCTTACTATCAGACAGACACCTCTTTTCTGAGGCGAGCCGCTAATATCAGATATACGTTTTCGACGCTTTGATTTTGCTCTTGGATGTCTAACTAACTGGTTTATAGTAGGCATAACTTGTTTCCAATTTCAATTTTTTTACCTTATTCCCAAAGCTTCCTTGACGGCGGCTTCTGCTCTTGCTTCCGCCTCTTTTTCTTCCTTGGCTTCTGCAAATTCCTTGGGCAGTGGCGCTTCAGCAAGGCGCTTAACCCTCATTTCCAGATGTGACTTGAAGGCCGTGCCGGCTGGTATTAAATGGCCGAGTATCACATTTTCCTTCAAACCGTGCAATCTGTCAATCCTACCAGCTAAAGACGCTTCAGTCAAGACCTTGGTCGTTTCCTGGAAGCTGGCTGCTGCGATAAAGCTATCCGACCAGAGCGAAGCTTTTGTTATTCCTAAAAGCAATGTCTGGGCGGTTGCAGCTTTCGGTTTTCTGCCCTTTGCCGGGGCACCACCAATCAATTCAAGTTTTTCGTTGATACCGGCAAGTTCTTTCTTGCCGACAACCTGACCTTCTTCTAAATCAGTTGCATCTCCGACGTTTGTAATCTTGAGGCTGCCGGCCAATCTTTCATTCTCTCTCCGGAATACGAATTTATCAACGACCTCTCCCGGCAAAAACGGGCTGTCGCCGACAGATTCGATACTAACCTTTCGCATCATCTGAGCGCAGATAATTTCAATGTGTTTGTCATTGATATTAACATTTTGTGAACGGTAGACATTTTGAATTTCTGCAATCAAGTATTTCTGCAATGTTTCTTCGCCCCTGATTCGCAGAATATCGTGGGGGACCAATGGACCATCGGTCAGTGCGTCCCCGGCTTCTGTGAAATCGCCGGTGTGTACATTGAGATGTCTGTCGCGTGGGACGTGGTGTTCTTTCTCCATTCCGGACTCTGAGCGGATAGTAATCGTCATTTTGCCCTTACGTTTATCGCTTCGCAGCTCGACGCGGCCGCTAATTTCGGCCATGGCGGCGGGGCCTTTGGGCTTGCGAGCTTCAAATACCTCTGTAACTCTGGGCAGTCCGCCTGTGATGTCCTGTGTTCCGCCGGTGGCTCTGGGCTGATGAGCAAGCAACTGGCCTGCCTGAACCTGCTCGCCCTCGACAACCTCGATTCTCGCTCCTGCAGGAAGATAGTGGACATCGAGTATTTTTCCCTCTGAATCTTCTATGATAATCTGCGGATGCTTATCGCCTTTATGCTCGATTACCACGGGTCTGCCAACCTGGCCTTTTCGTTCTTCTTCAATTCCAGTCGTCTCGCCTTCGATAATATCCACAAACCGGATACGACCAGGTACTTCGGCTAAAATTGGTGTACGGTGCGGGTCCCATTCGAACAATACCGCTCCGACCTTGACCTTTCGACCATCTTTAACCAAAACGGTCGTGCCGTATGGCACTTTGAATTTGTCGAGCTCCCTGTCCTTGGCGTCAATGATAGCTATTTCGCCGTTGCGTTTGAGTGCAACTACCTGGATACTACCATCGTTTCGCTTAAAGGAAACGGCATTTATGTCGCGATACTGAATCTTTCCTGCCTGCGTGGCTTTCTGTTCGCGTTCAAGAATGGCTCTGGAAGCGATGCCTCCGGTGTGAAAAGTACGCAGTGTCAACTGTGTGCCGGGCTCACCGATTGACTGCGCAGCGATAATACCAACTGCCGAACCTTCCTCCACTAACCCGCCCGTACTCATATCCCAGCCATAACACTTCGCGCAGATGCCAAATGGACTGTCACAGGTCAGCGAGCTTCTGACTCTGATGGCGTCAAGCCCTAACGCCTCAATGCGGCTGGCTGCCTCTGGGGTAATAACTTCGTTCTCACGAACAATCATTTCGTCGGTAATTGGATTACGAATATTATCTCTGGCCGTTCTGCCGATAATAAGTTGAGATAGCGGAACATCTATCGTGGCTCGGCCATCCTGGCCGTGTGTTGTGCTTTTAGTAATTCCCTGTAAGGTTTGGCAGTCGTGTTCGGTAACAATGACGTTTTGTGCCGCATCGATAAGTTTGCGGGTAAGATAGCCGGAATTGGCTGTCTTCAAGGCGGTATCAGCCAGTCCCTTACGCGCTCCGTGCGTAGAGCTAAAGTACTCAAGGACACTCAAGCCCTCGCGGAAGTTTGCCTTGATGGGGGTTTCGATAATCTCACCGCTGGGCTTAGCCATTAACGCTCGCATCCCTGCAAGCTGCTGAATCTGGTCGACGCTTCCTCTTGCACCTGAATCGCTCATAAGGTATATCGGATTCATCTCGTATCTGGTATCCTGCGTTTCGTACGTAGCACGGCCATCCTGGCCGTGTCGTTTGACGAGATACGGTTTACATTTGACCATTGATGGCTGAGCCAGGCTGCGCATCATTTCGTTGGTAACAGCCACGCGGGCATTCGTCCAGGCATCAATAACCTGATTATACCTTTCACCCTCGGTCAAGATACCATCAATGTAGTTCTTAACGATTTTGCTGACCCTCTTTTCTGTCTCGTAGATAATTTCTGATTTCCTTTCCGGTATCTTCAAGTCCGTAAGGCCAAAGCTCAAACCTCCGAGTGTAGCATATTTGAAGCCTAAATCTTTTATTCTATCAAGAAGGTCTACCGTGCGCGCACTACCAGCACATTCGAAACAGTCACTAATTACCCGGCTCAATTTCTTCGCGGCCAAAGTCATATTGTAAAAAGGCATTCCCGCAGGAAGTATATCGTTGAATATGCATCGACCAACTGTAGTTTCAGCCACAGTAGGGGCGGTTCGCGAACCGCCCTTACGTTCATCATCTTTAGTTTTTGAACTACGAGCTATGAACTCTGAACTCACAACCGGTTTATCAATTTTTACCTTGATCTTTTCATGCAGATTGACTTTGCCCATCTCGCAGGCCATTATTGCTTCGAAAGCGTCTCTGAATGCCATAACTTCAATGGGCGAATCAGGAGCACCCTCGTGCTCTTTTTCCATGTATGTCAAATAATAGTTGCCCATGACCATATCCTGGGAGGGTCCAACCATTGGTGAACCGTTTGCCGGCGAAAAAATATTGCTTGTGGTCATCATCAAGATATGAGTCTCAGCTTGTGCTTCAACACTCAGCGGCAGGTGCACGGCCATCTGGTCGCCGTCAAAGTCAGCGTTGAAGCCCTTGCAGGCTAACGGGTGAAGCATAATCGCATTGCCTTCCACGAGGATGGGCTCGAAGGCCTGAACGCCCATTCGATGAAGCGTAGGGGCACGGTTGAGTAAGACCGGATGCTGATGAATGACTTCTTCGAGGACATCCCAGACCGGGTCATCACGTCGTTCAATCATTCTCTTGGCGCTCTTAATCGTATCGGCAAGCCCGTGCGTCCTGAGTTTTCGAATAATGAAAGGCTGATACAATTCCAGAGCAATTTTCTTTGGCAAGCCGCATTGGTAGAGTTTTAGATTAGGTCCTACTACAATTACCGACCGAGCTGAGTAATCTACCCGCTTACCCAGCAGGTTCTCCCGGAATCGGCCCTGCTTGCCCTTTATCATATCCGTCAAGGACTTTAGAGGCCTGTTATTGCTTCCGAGTACCGGCCTGCGGCAGCGGCCATTGTCAAGCAGCGAATCGACCGCCTGCTGAAGCATTCTTTTCTCATTGCGAATAATCACATCAGGGGCATTAAGGTCTATGAGCTTTTTCAGCCGGTTGTTACGATTGATAATTCGCCGGTAAAGGTCATTTAAGTCACTCGTTGCGAAATTGCCTCTTTCCAGAAGAACCAAAGGACGCAAATCCGGCGGGATAACCGGAACAACTTCAAGCACCATCCACTC
>DUZJ01000070.1 GCA_013349615.1 Planctomycetota bacterium
AGTAAGCGATGATGGCTCCATCTATCTAAGGGCTGAACGCAGTGGGACCGGCAGCGACAGAATTTATTCTATAACCTATCAGGCCGTGGACGATTGCGGCAATGCTGCTGTTCGCAGCGCAACGGTTACGGTCCCGCACGACCAGCGTTAGTTCTGGACATCGGCGAAGTCTTTACACAAAGGGCTGTGGGCATAAAGCTTGCAGCCCTTTTTCGTTTGGGCAACCACGTGGGGTTGCCCCTACATTTGTGCGGTGCATAACGGCAGGGGGGAGCCATCCCCAAGCTGCGCTTGAGGCTGCCACCCGGCCTGGATTCCCGCTTTCGCGGGAGTGACAAAATGTTGTTTCCGCAACAGATACTATTTACGAATTTGGGCAGCCACATAGGGCTGCCCCTACGACTTCACCCCGTAAGAGACCGTTGGCCTTACGTGGTTCATCCGGGAAATCCGGGACAATATTTATTCAACCGCAGACAGAAAGGCCTCGATGTTCTATGTCGAGACGCCGGGGGGCATACCGCCGCCGCAGGACATAATAATCCGGCCCTTGTCCTCTACCGAATCGAGAGCAGCTTTGACGCTGCTTTGTACCTGCTCCGGCGTGCCGGCTGCAAGGACGTCCCGTGGAGGGATGCTGCCGAGCAATGTGACGCGGTTTGCCGTCAGTTTCTTCATCTCTGCCAGCGTGTGGTCGGAGCTGAAGTTGAATAGATTTACGCCGATTTGCGGGAGATATGGTGCGCATACCAATCCGGCTGCGTCATTGTGAAAGAATTTCACAGCAACGTCGAGCGATTGGAAAATGCGGGTCAAATAGGGGAGGACGAATTGTTTGAAGTCATTCTCTCCAAGAAAACCAACGATGTCATCGAGCACCAATATCCCGTCGATGGATGGGAAAGTCCGGGCCTGAACTTTGAGCCAATCAATAAGAAAAAAGGTAACGGTCTCAAGTAATTTATGGGCCTGGTCAGGATTGGTCCGGAAAGCTATGAGGAATTCGGTAGTGTCTGCGAGGAATGTGGCGATGTTCAAAGGCCCGCGCGAGACAGCGAACTTAATGGCGTGACCTTCCTGCTCGATTCGGCCTTGATAGTGCTTGAGGCGGTTGAGGACGAATGGCAGCAGGCCGTCCGTTTTGGGATTTGGCTTGCTGAGCGAATGCACCTGCTGAATGTCTGTAATGATTTTTTCGGCGAAAGGGAGGCCGTCTTCCGACCAGCGGCATTTTGAGCCGAAAGCGGACGGCTCGGTGCACATACCAAATTCAGCCCAGAAGCCCGGCAGAAACATTACATCCGGAAATCGGCGGACAGCCTTTAGGTTGGCCTCGAACCACATCTGCTCGTTAGAGAAGTAGTCGAGGATGGAGATCCCCGCCCAGCCGGGAAGCCAGGGACTGTCGATGATAAAGCCCACCGGCATCGGCTCAATCAATTCGCCGTTTATAACGGCCAGCAGTTTGTCCCACTGCTCGTGTGTCATGCTGTCAATCGCTTTGGACGGAGGAAATGCACGACAACGCACAGGCCGATAAAGCCGACCAGCAGTCCGATGCCGAGCCACTGCAGCTTCGACCAGAGACTCCAGACGCTTCCGAATGTTGCCGCACCGGCTGCCAGCGCCATAAGAACGTTCCAGAGGATGCGTTTGGCCCCGATAGGCATATTCTCGCCGAGGAAGCTCTTCTGATTCATCAGCAGGAAGAACGCGAAGTATGCGATGGGCAGCAGTACCATTGCAAAGACGGACGTCGGTATGGCCAGATATGGCGCGGCGTCTTTCCAGAAGAACGGCCCGAGCGCACCGACCGAGACCATCAGACTTCCGAATCTCTGGGTCCAGCCCCTCGGCGGCCTGCCCAAAAGCTCACAGAAACAAAGTCCGTTGATTGTCATCAGCATCGTAGCGGCGCTCATCGCCATACCCATCACACCCAGGCCGAAAACATATTGAGCAATTACCGGGCCTGTCAGCGGCGCGAGTGTGTCGGCCAGGTTGAAGGCATCGCGCTTGACGAGGATTGCGGCCATTCGCTTGTCGGCCCAGGGCAGGGCATCGGCGGCGGCATTGAGCCCTTTTGGCGTAAGCTTGGCGTATGCTTCGGCTCCGATTTCGTGCTTGACCCTGTTCTTGAGGAGCCCATAGTAGGGGCCGATGAGGTTCTTGGCAGGCTCACCGATTATCTCGCCACCCGGCACCTCAGAGACGAAACCCTGTGCCGGCTGTCCATGGAACTGGCTGCTGGAAGCAATGACCACGCAGCCTGTCGCAATGATAAAGGGAATGAACAAGCCGGTCGACAGGTCGAAGATAGCCAGGCCGCGGAAATATTTGTCCCAGCCTTTGCGGAGCATCGAGTAAGGCAGCAGGAAGGTCATATTGATACCAACTGCGGTGGCGGCGGCGCTTATCATAACGTCGCGCTGCTGGCCGACAATCATGTTGGTCCAGAAAGACTGGAACTGGTCGGCCACCTTTTGTATGTGAGGCATTATTATGTCGGTAGGTTTGGTGAACAGACTCAGGTCGGGAACCAGGCCGCCGAGAATTTCACTCCAGAGAATCTTTCCTTCGAGGCTGAGCTTGATGACAACGCCGAGAAAGCACAGTACTATCATACTTACGATAGTCTTAATCAGGATTTCGAATATCTTCGTACCCTTTCCGCCGGCGCCGTAGGTCATTGTAAAAGTCAGGCAGATAGCCAGAAAGATTCCGCCGGCGATCATTTTGCTGGGTATCTCCGGCATGACTTCAGGCCCCAATAACCTGGGCACGATGTTCTGTCGCAATGCGGCGGTTCCGAGAGCGAACTGAGGCAGCGACCAGACGAGATTAGCCATCATCGAGGCAATCAGCCAGCCCCAGCCCAGGACAGGATTGACATGTTTGTTAATTGCATGCAGGGGGCGCTCACCGGTAGAGAGTGTTACATAGGCAATGGCGCTCATCATAATAATACCTAAAATCATCGCCAGCGGCTGAAGCCACATAAAGCTAAAGCCGACCAGTACGCCCAGATACAAGCTCGAAGAAAGCGACCCTCCGCCTAATGTGATTCCGCTCTGCAGCCAGCCGGGTCCTGATAACTTTACATAGGTCTTAAAAACAGCCCCTTTACCTTTCTTCTGCGCATCCAATATCAGTTGGCGGTCCTTTTCAATGCGTGGATTCATGTGCATCACTTGCTGCTCCCGGCCCGTAGTACCTGGAGGCGAGCTTTGTGCGGTTTCGCCGTTTTCAGCCATATTTTAGTCTCCTGTCTAATGCTTTATTGTACGTTCCTGCCTGCACCTGCATCTGCCTGCAGGGAATCGCAGGCACAGGTGGACAAAATATATTCTCGTGTTTTCAAAACAACTTCCGGGTCTGTTTCGTATGGCAGACAGCCGGTACCGATACAAACCTTCTTTCTATTATTTGCCAGTTCAAAGACTCTGTCAACTTCCTTTTCGACGGCTTTAAGGTTTCCGGATGTCCCTTCGGCAGGCTCAGGGCAAGCTATTGGGCGCGGGTCCATATTGATTCTGACCATTACATCAGGATGCGCTTTCATCTTTTCCATAAACATTTTCTGGTCTGTCGCTGCCGGGCAGCAGACGTATCCTGTTCCCGTCTCCAGGATTGCCTCAAGAATTGGAGCAGTATTACCGCCCATAACGCACGGTACGGGGTGGCCAACAACAGCCGCAGCTTTTTTAATGATAGACATAAGAGCAGGAAGCTCGATTCTCCTGAAGTCTTGCGGTGACATTAATGGAGGAACCGCCGCTGATTCAAAAAACGCAATATCCAAATTGTTGCGGACGATTTCTTTGGCAAACTGGATTTGCCCTGTAACAAGATGGAAAAGAGTCTCAATGACCGAATCCGGACTGGTTGCAATCTCGCACAACAGGTTGTCGGCGCCCATCAAGTTGGTTGCTATGGAGAATGGTCCGGCTACAGGTACTCTCACGTCTGCCTCCGGACATTCCTTCGCGACGCGTTTGGCGGCTTGGATAGCCATTGGAATGCGGCCATCGGTTTTCGGATTAAACGGCCCAAGATTCATCAATTCTTTTGTCGTCGAGTATGGATGCCTGTGAATTGCCGGAATTCCATTTCCGCTCGGTCTTTCAACGGTTGCGCCGTAAGCTTCAGCTTCAAGATTATAGATGTCTATGCCGACAACGACAGGCTCGTGTCTGTACAGACGGAACGCTTCTATATTTCCCTGCGATAACAGGTCCCCACTTCGCGATACTTCCCAGGGGCTCTTGCCAATTACCTTAGCTGCGTGTTCATATACCGAAGGTGAGAACTGCATTTGTCTTAATTCCTGTTTCTCCGTCTAATCTCCCGAATAATCGCGGCGTTATCTAATTCTCCATCGCCTGCTTCAATCGCCTTTTTCAAAACGTCTAAATGTGCCTTCGACAGGGGCAGTTCCTGCCCTGCCATTTCTGCGTATTTGAGGATAAGGGAGACGTCCTTGTGGTGCTGGCGAATCCTGGACTCGGCCGTGAAATCATCGTTCAGCATTTTTTTGCCCTTTGTGTCCATAACAGCCGAGTAGGCGGGGGTAACTTTGAGCAGTTCAAGGAAAGTCTCCAGTTCGAGGCCCAGTTTGCCGGCGAAGACAAGTCCTTCGGCCAGAGCCAGGCGGTTCAATCCGAGGATGAGGTTGCCGGCAAGTTTGGCCTTTGAGCCGCTGCCGGATGCGCCTAAGTAAAATACCTTTTCTGTAATCGTCTGGAAGATGTCCATACAGGTCTCGAACGCCGCCTTGTTACCGCCGACCATAAAAACGGCTTCTTTGTTCCTGACCTGCCGGCTGGAGCCGGAGATAGTTGAGTCCAGCAAGTGGATTTCGCGTTCTGCAAGTCGCTGCGCCAGTGCCGCGGTTTCTTCGGGGTCGCCGGTGGTCGTATCAATAATATATTTCGGCGGCGTTTTAGCCTCCAGGATACCGGCGGGGCCTTCGACGACCTGCCGGACAATATCTGTCTCCGGAAGCGAGAGGACGACGCGGCCAACTTCCTGAGCGACCTGGGCCGGGCTGCTGAGAGCTTTTCCGCCCAATTCTTCGAGATGCATGCACCTTGCTGAATCGATATCGAAGCCGACAACGTCGAACTCGCCGGCCAACAGGCACTCCGCTATCGCCGTCCCGACGAGGCCGATGCCGATAAGGCCGATTTTACTCATACTCCTGCCCCTTCTCTCTATTTAAGTATCGCCAACATCACCAACACACAGGCCAGGCAGATTCCGAGGGTGACAAGAAAGCCCACCCAGGATTGGCGTGAGGGCTTGATGATGAAAAGCCCGCCGGCAGTTAGCCAGCGTTTGGATTGTGGTACGGCCTCATCCAATGATAAATCCAGCTTTTTCTCCTGGCCGATAGGGACATAGATTTTCCTGAAGAATTTCTCTATCGTCTCGCGCTTCGGTGGCCTCGTCACAAGGCTGCCTATTACGCCGGCGAGCACACCAACCACAATCGGCACGCCAATCGTGATGTCCCGACTGCAATCAAGAACGTACCGACTAACCAAAAATGTGCCCGAAGCCAGAATCGTGCTGGAATACATCCCGGTCGTATTCATCCGCCGCCAGAGGATGCCCATGGCTGTGGAAATACCCACGAGGCTTAGTATATTGAAGTAGTCAAGAATCGCTTTGACGAGGCTGCTGCGCATCAGAACCGCTCCCAGAAGCGATAGAATGGCAATGGCAATGCCTACCATCCGGGTCACATGCACTAACTGTTTCTCGTCGGCCTTCGGGTTTATGTGAACTCGGTAGATATTATTAGAAAAAAGTCCCGCCACGGTGACCTGGACGGCATCGCCGGAGGACATTGCCGCCGCCATCACACAAGCGAGCATCACGCCCTGGAGCACAGGCCCCAATAGATGGCTGATTGCATCGCCGAAGGCGGTGTCCTTATGGATTGTCGAACCTGTATTGACCAGATAAACCAGCCAGCACAGTCCCAGCACGGCCCAGCCTATTGTGCAGATTCGCTTAAGGACATTGCCGTAGGTAAATCCGACCCGTCCCTCCCATTCTGTTCGGCCAGCCGCACAGACGCTCATCAGGTGCGGAAATGCAAGCGCAGTTAACGGCGCGTTGATACATAATAAAAGCACCGTTATCAAATTAAAACTTTTTGGGTCAAACAAGCTCAGATAATTTGCATCTTGCGTTACCAATGTGTTTCTCATACCAGCCAGGCCGCCAACCTCTTTGAGGGCAAGCGCCGCTGGAATGGCAATGAACGAGAGAGCGATAATCATCAGACCCTGAATCATATCGGTGCGGATTGCCGCGATGATGCCGCCCCAGTAGCTGTAGATAATAAACACCGCGGTAGTAATAAGTAAAATGCCGAAGAACCACAACTGGCTGTCCGGCGCCGCGGCCTTATCCATCATTCCCTGCACGGTGCGCGTTGTCGCAAGTAAGACACCAGCTAAAAAAACAATCATACCCGTGGCGGCCACCATTATATATAGTACGCTGGCGCTCCTGCCAAATCGCTGCTCGAAAAAGTCAGCCAACGTCAGGCACCGCATCCGCCGAACTACGGGAGCGATAATCCAGTAGAAAGGTGTTCCGAACAACCACATCCAGGAGACCCAGATTCCGGACGCTCCACTGACAACGGACTCGCTCATTACTCCCGCTACGTTGCCGGGATGCGTGCCGGCACCAAATGCGTGCATTACCATCATCGGCACGCCGAACCGGCGGTTACCCAGCAGGTAGCCCTCCTGGCTGCGAATGCCCCGTTTGCTCCACCAGCCCATCAGGAGCATTCCGACAAAGTATAAAACCAATACAATCCAAATCGCGTAGTGCAGTCCAAGAAACTCCATAGCTTCTCCCTAACGGTTGAGAGTGAAATTCAGCGCCTTCGCTGACGCTAAAACGTTTTGACAGGGACCTCGGCGCCGGCTTTTTCCGCCGAAACATAGGCACTGTAGATAGTCGAGATACAGTCCGCTGCAAGGCTGCTGCTGCTCTCGACCGGCTCGCCATACGCGATGGTCCTGTAGAAGGCCTCGATTTCCTGGGGATAGCCCGTGAACCCGTCTTCGTCCGGCGAAGGGTTCGACCAGCCCTGTTTAGTGCCGGTCTTTTCCACCACGTAGATATCTTCAAAATTTTTATCCACCGGATTGTATGTTTGTATAGCGGTGTTAGGATTAATGTTGCAGAAGGTCCGGTGGTTGTTGGCCGCGATCTCGAGCCAGTTGTGAACTCCGCCCAAAACAATTTCGGAAGCGAAGATGTCCGCAATTGTGCCGTCCTCGAAGACCACGTGCATTATGGAGAAGTCCTCGATATCGCAATAGTCGGCGCGGAGGTGTCCCTTGTCCTCGAAATTTTTGAGCCGCGTCAGGGCGTGCGTACGGCAGGAGACCGCCCTGGGTCGAATCGGCTTGCCATTTCGGGTTTTTCCCTCCACGCGCTTCAAATAAAGCGCCCCCGTCAACGGATGACAGCCCTTGCCGATAGCCGAGCCGCCTCCGGAATACTTCCAGTAAGCGTAGGTCGCGGCGTGCGAGCCTGAGTGCGACTCTTCGCCGTGAATCCAGAGTATCTGCGCGCCGGTCTTCTCTATTATCTCCCGCTCCTTCTGAATCGAAGGCGCATAGACCCAGTTCTCTGCGTAGAGGATTTTGCCTTTGCTTTTCGATTCTGCGTCGAGCATCCGCTCGATGCTGCCTAAGGCATTATCGAGCGCGGTCTGCCTGGGAAATGTGTCTCCGTTAAAATCTTCCGAGCCGTCCCCGAAGTAGCCTGTGAGCGGTTTTTCCACGATGGCGAACTTGTTGCGTTCGAGAGCCGCAACCGCTATCGACTCGTGAACTACCGGCGGCGTGCAGACGTGGATTACGTCCACCTTATCGAGGAGCTCGGCCAGCTTCTTATAAAACCGGAGCCCTCGTTTTTTTGCATAGGCGGAGCCTTGCTCGGCGTTGGTATCAAAAATCCCGGCGATTTCGGCGTTCGTGCTGTGTACCCTTCTTATACATTCAAAATGAAATTTTGCGGCAAAGCCCGACCCGACAATGCCGGTACGAATGGTCTTCTTGTCCATGCAGCGTCTCCTTTCTTGCTATTGATAGTTTGTGAACTGTCTCAGCAGTACTTCTGCGGTCCATTTTGCCGCCCTTGCCACTACTTCGGGGCAGTCGTGATTTATTTTCTTTTTAACGTCCCTGCATAACACGCTTCCATATTCGGTCTCGAATTGTTTGTACACCTGGCGAATCAAACGATGAGACAACTTCGTGTCTCCAAATTTATCCGCACCGCAGAGCCAGCCGATGACCATCCCTAAACCCGTGAAGGCCCCGCAATTTTGTATGCCGTTCGGAGTCGCCCCGCCGTCCAGGCAGCTCGCTGTTCTAAACAGGGCCTTGTCTTCCGGAACAAAGTCAATAGCTCTCTGCAGCGCAGCAACAGTGCACCGACAGCATCCACCATGCTTTTTCTCGAAGTCATACCCCAGCTTGTACGCCTTCTCGATAATTTCTTTTCCCTTGTCGCCGATATCAATTTTATCATTTTCTCCCAACACCTTAAACTCAGGCTGATGTCTCGCTTCACCTTTAGCCTGCCCCGCCAGCAAGCTGCTGAACAAGCCTATGCCAGCCAATTGAAAAAGCTCACGTCTGTTTTTGTGCAGTGCCCCATCCGGGTATCTTCTGCCGAATCGGTCCGTTTTTTCTTCATGATTTTTCATTGTACTATCTCCATTTGTATGGTTCATAAATTTCTCGGTTGGCCTACTCCTCACGCTTGTGTTTGCGAATAGTGTTTAATGACAAAGCGCCGCGAGAACCAATTCGGCTGCCGAAGACCTGTATGCCGCGCAAGCGGCCGCGGAATTGACGGTCTTTGCCGTGACGCTGGATTCTTTCGTTGTAGCAGAATGCAGGGTGGGCTTTAGCCCACCAATTTTTTTGTGGTGGGGCAAGCCCCCACCCTACAAAAGGCGCTGTGCCCTCCGTCGGGAAGGCGGATGCCTTCGCTTTGGGCCTTATCTTTTCACCGGGTTTGTAAGCGGACACGCGAAGAACATAGTTGACCTTCGGCGGTGTAAAGCTAAACCTGCCGGGCGCCGCACTTCCCATAGAAGTAACAGTCATATTCCAGGTGTCGATGCCATCAATCTTGTATGGTCTTGGGCCCGGAAGCTTTATGGCTATTGCTGTCGGGCTGGTGAAATAAACAAAGTAAAGCTCGCCGGGCCTGGAAAGGACATAATTGCCGGTGGAAAGCTCGGCGGGCAGCATCTCATCAAAGGGTGCCGGCTCCATGATTTTTTTCAGGAAGGCAATTCTGGCCGGACTTTGCCCGCGGAGCACACCGCCCTTCGACCACCACAACAGGTCTTTTGGGTGCTTGTAGGTCTCGCCGTGTCCGACATAGCAGCCGCCGATGGTCCCCAGCCAGAATCTGTGGACAAGTTCCTGTGCGGTGATATTTCCCCAGCCCTGGGGGATGTTGCCTTCATATTTGCATTCATCGTAGATGATTGGTTTCTTGTATTTAGTCCGCCATTGGCTTGCTCTTGCAAGGTCCGAGCTCTGGATGCTGGCGTGCGTGACCCAAGGCTTGTTGTGGTCGTAGAACTTGCGGCAGTTGTGAATACCGCGCATACGGTGGTATGGGTCGAACTTTTGAACGATTTGGAAGAAGCGGTCCCAATCCGCCATTTTTTTTGACTTCATCAAATCGAATTCATTGGCAAAGAACCACCACACATTGCGATAGGCCGCCAGCCGGGCCACGATGTAACGCAGATAGCGGTCATCGGTCCTTGCTTCCATCTTCGCAAAGCCCCAGCGGTCGTAAGGATGAAAAAGGATGATGTCGGCCTCTATTCCCAGTTCGCGCAGGTTTGCAACCCGCTGCTCAAAGTGCCGAAAGAATTCCGGATTGAAGCGGCTGTAATCCCAGTCTTTCAGGGGTCTGCCCTCAAAGGGATAATACTTCGGCTCGTTCTTGTTGTAAGTATAGTCCTTGGGAAAGACGCACATTCGCATCTTGTTAAAGGGCGCTTTCTTGAGCGTGGCCAGCGTCTGCTCTTCCATCGCAATTCCCTGGTGGACCCAGGCGTAGCAGGTCGTTCCGACTTGAAAATAAGGCGTGCCGTCTGCATACTCAAAGTGCCACGTGTTGTGCACGCGAACGGGTCCGTGATTGCCCCCGGCAAGACGTAGTGCCGGGTCATTTTGCCGGACTTTTACGCAGGTGAATTTTCCTTTTTTGGCGTCGAGCTCTCTGCGGCTGCTCCTTGTTACGTACGTCCATTCGCCGAGCGTATCCGGCATAAAGCGGACGCGATATACACCGTCCCCGTCGTAGAACCCTTCCGGCTTGAAAACTCGCCCATTCTGCCTGAATTCTGCGCTCAACTCCACATCGACGAAGGGATTGCCGCCGGATGGTCCGCTCAGCGATAACTCATAAATTCCCCAACGCTCGACTTTCTGTGGCGTAGTTTTTGCCGCCGCCGACTCTGTCGCTAAAAACAGCGCCACGACCGCCGGGAGCATTAATCTAAAGAATACTCTATTTAAGCGCATTTGGCTTCTCATTTGCTCACCCTTTCTGAATTTACATTTCAGCCTGTTTGTCCCGCGCCAATTGACCTCTCGCTCAAATACCACCCTTTCCGGCAGGCTGGTCTCTCTGAAGACCTGCCAATTGGTGCGGGATAAACCGACAGGATTTTACCATTGGCTGGCCGAAATAATCAAGCCAATAACCGTTTAATCTTGTAAATGTGCGTTTCGGCGTTTATATTCTTACCCGGTATTTGGTTATAAAAACCGGAAGGAGCATAAAATGAAACCTAAGCTGATAGTTTCCGGCGCCGCCGGCCGAATGGGCAAGCGCATCATTTCGCTGGCCACAGAGACGGGCGAGTTCGACATTATTGCGGCAATCGAAAGACAGGGCCGTCCTGATATCGGCAAAGACGCCGGCCTTGTGGCGGCAGCAGGCCCGATTAAGGTTAAGCTCGACAGCGTCTGCCCGGCCGGTGCCGACGTGGTAATCGACTTCTCACAGCCGGAAGCGGCAGATAAAACCATTGACTATTGTATGGAAAATTCCGCCGCGCTTGTATTGGGCACAACGGGACTCAGTGATGAGCAGCGTAAGAAGATAGAGACTGCATCCGAGAAAGTCCCGGTTATATATGCAACAAATATGAGCGTCGGAATGAACGTTCTGTTTTCACTGGTCGGCAAAGTCGCATCGATGCTTGGTGATGAATATGATATAGAGATAATCGAGCAGCACCATCACTTCAAAAAAGATGCTCCGAGCGGCAGCGCCCTTACATTAGCCGAGAATATTTGCTCTGCAACCGGCAGGGAATTTCCCGGTTCTCTTGTTCACGGCAGAAGCGGCAAAGAAGCGCTTCGGCAAAAAGGCACTATCGGCGTTCACGCCATTCGGGCCGGGGACATTACCGGCGAGCATTCGGTAATCTTTTGCACGCTCGGCGAAAAGCTTACTCTCAACCATACCGCCCACAGCAGGGACACTTTCGCACGGGGAGCACTGCGTGCGGCAAAATGGCTAATCGGAAAAGAACCGAAACTTTATTCAATGTCCGACATCCTGGGCATCTCGTAATTGACATTAGTTACGGTTAGCTAATGAAAAATCATTGATTCGTTCAGGATTTGTGATATACTATTAGCCGGTCCCGGATTCGGGGCGCATTGTCAACACAAATATTTGATTCTTCCTGGAGGCAGGTATCGTATGATTAAGAATGTCAGTGAAGCAGAAAGAACTGTACGGTTCTGCCGAGAAACGAACAATTGTGAATCTTTAGAAAGGAGCAAGGTTATGCGAAGGTTAATTGCAATAGTGATGGCGGCAGGTTTCATTTTTGCGGGAGATGTTTCAGTTGCGCAGGCCGCTCGAAAAGTTCGCCGGCTGCCGGTGAATGAGTATGTTGATAAGATGAAGGCCGGCTGGATCGGCCAAATGGCCGGCGTCGGCTGGGGAGCCCCGACGGAATTTCATTTCAATGGTGTAATTATGCCGCTGGACAAGATGCCGAAGTGGCGTCCGCAAACGATTAATCAGTTCCACCAGGACGATATTTACGTAGAAATGACCTTCCTGCGGACACTGGAGCTGTACGGAATGGACGTTCCTATCCGCCAGGCCGGTATCGATTTTGCAAATAGCGGGTATCCTTTGTGGCATGCAAACCGTGCAGGAAGGGACAACCTCCGTGCAGGGATCGCACCGCCCGATTCGGGACATCCCCAGTTCAACAAGCACGCCGATGATATCGATTACCAGATCGAGGCCGACTATGCCGGCCTGATTGCGCCGGGCCTGCCCAATGTGGCCATCAAGCTCGGTGAAACATTCGGACGCCTGATGAACTATGGCGACGGCCTCTACGGCGGCCAGTTCGTGGGCGGAATGTACGCAGAGGCATTCTTTGAAGACGACCCGGTCAAGCTCGTCAAGGCCGGCCTGGAGTGTATTCCCAGGCGAAGCCAATACGCTGAGTGTATCCGCGACGTACTCAAATGGTACAAACAGGACCCCGACGACTGGGAAAAAACCTGGCAGCTCATCAACGAAAAGTATCATCTCAATACTGCGTATCGTCGTTTCTCGTGCAGCGGCCCCAAAAGCAGTTTTAACATAGACGCCAAGATAAACGGCGCCTACATCGTGATGGGTATGCTCTACGGCGAAAGAGACCCTGATGAGAGTATCATTATTTCTACCCGGTGCGGACAGGACTCCGACTGCAACCCGTCGAACGTCGGCGGCATTCTGTTCACGACAATCGGCTATGAAAAGCTGCCTGACAAGTTCAAGTCCGCTTTGAATCCGGAGGGTAAGTTCAGCCACACGCCATACAATTTTCCAATGCTGATTAAAGTGTGCGAGAAGCTGGTGCGCCAGACTGTAATTAAAGCCGGCGGACGTATCGAGAAAGATGCAAGCGGCCGGGAAGTTTTTGTCATTCCCATCCGGAAGCCCAAACCGACCAGGCTTGAGCAGTGCTGGGAGCCCGGCCCGATTGCCAACAGCCGCTTCACAAAACGAGAGCTGGCCAGGATTACCGCTACTGCCGGAAGGGACTTGTCTGAGGCCATATCGAAGTTCGCGCCGGGCTGGAAGGCAGCCAAGTGCGGCGACGATATGAGCCCCGGACTTCGCGCCGAGTGGGCGGGCAAGAAGAATGTTCTAATGACACATCCTTTGAACCGTACTGTGGGCTGCGTGCTGTCGAAGAAAGTGAAAATCCCCGCTGGTAAAAAGACAAGGCTTCAATTGGTCGTAGGCCATCACCCGGACGGCGACTGGACTCTGCTCGTCAAGGCCAATGGCAAAGAGCTGCTTAAGAGAACAGTAGGCAAGGAAACGGCCGAAAAAGGATGGATGCAGACCGATGTGGACCTCTCAGATTATGCCGGCAAAGAAATCAAACTGGAACTTGTCAATTATGCCAGCGACTGGCAATGGGAGGCGGGCTACTGGGCCGGGATTGAGCTGATAAGTAAATAGCGCCGGCAGGGATGCAGGTAATTCTCTAAACAGACGGTCCTGATGCTGCTTGCTTTGGCCCCGGTTGTTATTTTTCTACTTTCGCTGCTGGGCTATTTGCCATTCGTAAATTGATGGTATGGTGGGCTTTGGTCTCGGTGCTTGAGCAAACGGAAAGACCCGGTTGTCCTCAAGCAATATTGGTTTGGCACTGTCGGCGGAGATCTTTGCATTGCCGCCGTATAAGATGTTGCCGGTTATCTCGACGCCGATGCAGTCCGGAGAGGCCAGAACAACGCAAGGCTTTGATTTGTCCTTGAGTACGAAAACATTGCCTTTAATTATATGGTCGAAGCTCGCGGTTTTAGCGAACACACCGCAGCCTTTTTGAACCGTAAAACGGTTGTAAAGAATCAGCCAGTTTTCATTCATTCCGCCCATCCACAGGCCTGTCTTTTGTGAAGTAACGTCGCAGTTGTAAACGACATTTCGCGGACCGTTGGGCCCATGTGCCGTGTCCTGCGGCGGCGAAGCCCACATTCCGTAACCGTATCCGCCGTGACCGGTCACCGATTTGATGACACACTGCTCAATGAGGTTCTCATTCGTCCATCCTGAGTGCCATTGTCCGTCGCTGTCGTGAAAGATACTTTGCCGAATGACGTTTCCGCTTGCCGCCCATTGGAATAGCGGTGCGTGTCGCATCTTAAATGTTTCGATGTTCTCAATCAGGCAGTCCCAGCATCTGTCCCAGCCCGTGTACGCGGTGCCGCCTCCGCCCTTGAACCAGGCATCATCGAAGATGCAATCGCGAATCTCGCACCACTTAGCTGTTTGGCCGTAGACGGGGAAGCGGCCGCACATTTTCACCTTCACGCCCTTCGCCCAGCAGTTCCAGGCGTTGTGGAACAGTACGCTGCTAATCCAGAGATTTTGGGTTTGCTCTATGTATAAGTCTTCAATCCCGCAGCGCCGGATGGGCACTATTTTCCGAACGAAAGCGCCGTCAATAGCCGGAAACTCGATGCGGAGCGGCTGGTCGATAGTGATGGCGTTGCCTTTGATTTTTTTGATAGAAACTTCATAGCAGCGATACAGGCCCCAAAGGCAGGCGTTTTTTGTGAGTTTTTTCCAGCGGTTTGTGGCCGGGGCTTCAACGTAAAGGCGGTCGCCGGTCCTCATGCCTTGTGTACTCTGGAGCGTCAGTGTCAGGTCGCCGCGTTTGCCGTCTTTGGTCAGTTTTATTTTCCTGCCGACCTGGCCGCGTCCCTGAAATGTGATAACGGCCAGGTTGCTGGGGACAGAACGGCGGTCAGTAAAAGATGAGTCTAAGACAACTGCAATCCGGCCTGTAAGCTTCGTTCCGTCCTTATATTCTGCGATGCCCTTGAGGGTGTGCGGACCGTCGGAGAGTTTCCCGATGATTTCTTTGCCGGTTGTTGCGCACGCGAACGTGTTGCCCGAATGTTTACTGCGCTGCCATCTCTTAATCACAACATCGTCGGCCATTATTGTCATTTTCATAAGACCGGCAGGCCGACAGTGTATCTCAACGCGGGTGTCTGTACCCACGCGACTTCCCGGAGCGGGCGCATAGAAGCCGACGCCATTTTTAGGTATCGTATAGCGGAAAATTAGTTTGGTTTTGTTCCCGCCCTTGCCTCGAATCACCACATTGTCGTGGCGGACAGTTACCGGTCGGTCCAGATAATACGTCCCCTCGCTGAGCACGACTGCCCCGCCCGCATTCTCGCCGGCTGTCCGACAGGCTGCGTCAAGGGCGGCCGAGTCGTCCAGGTCATCGTTTGCTTTGCCGCCGAATTTTTCGATAGTGGTGAAATCTTTTACTGATGGTATTCCGCCCTGGACGCCGCATTTAGTCCAATTGGGATATACCAGGCCGTCGGGTCCCACAACGTCAGCGGCAGTAAGCCGGCCCCTCTCGTGCGGCTTGATTTTGTACTGACCTTCCCACGGCGGCCTCATCTGTTGGTCCGCAGCCCGGCACGACGACTTGCCGGACCACGCGCAAACGCCGACAACGGTTATCAATCCAACGACACAATAGTATCTTGGCAAACGTGGAGTTATGGATAGCATCTTTACAGTTACCTTTTTTCTATCTTGTCTTTGACTTTCAGCAAAACAACTTTGTTGCCAAAGCGATTTATCAGTCACTTTCGCGAGTGATTTTTGCGCCGACGGGATTTAATCTTTCCTCGATTTTTTCGTAGCCTCGGTCGATGTGATAAACCCTGCTGACAGCAGTGGTGCCCTCTGCGGCCAGCCCGGCCAGAACCAGCGCCGCCGATGCCCGCAGGTCCGAAGCCATTACCGGGGCGGCTATTAACTTTTTTACGCCGGCTACGATGACCGTTGGGCCTTCCTTGCGTAAATTCGCCGCCATCCGATTTAATTCGGCAACGTGCATAAATCTGTCGGGAAATACCTTTTCAATTATGATACTGTTGCCCTCGGCAAGTGATAAAAGGGCCATAAACTGGGCCTGCAAGTCGGTGGGGAAGCCGGGATAGGGCTGGGTGGTAATATCACCAGGCTTGATGGGGCCCGTGCGGGTAACAACACAGCCGTCGCCCGCGGCATCAATTGTTACGCCGACATTTCTTAACTTGTCGACGACGGCCATCATATCATCGAGCCGACAGTTGTGCAGGTGCAGCTTGCCGGCCGTTATTGCGGCGGCGACCATAAAGGTACCAGCCTCGATTCTGTCCGGAATAACTCGGTGTTCGGCCGGCCGCAGCTCCCGCACCCCTTCAACAGTCAGCCGAGGTGAGCCGATACCCGTTATCTTTGCACCCATCTTGTTAAGACAATTTGCCAGGTCAGCTATCTCCGGCTCACAGGCAGCCGATTCGATGATAGTTTTTCCCTTTGCCAGCGTTGCGGCCATTAGCACATTTGCGGTGCCGAGGACGGTCGAGCCGAACGGCCCGCCCATAAAAATATCTTTGCCCTTCAAACCCTTCGATGCTTCGGCGATGATATAGCCGTTCTTGAGATGGATTTTTGCGCCAAGCTCTCGCAGGCCCCTTATGTGAATGTTGATTGGTCTGTCCCCGATAGCGCATCCGCCGGGCATCGACACCTCCGCCCTTTCGCAGCGGGCGAGCAGCGGGCCGAGTATGCAAATGCCGGCCCGCATCCTGCGGACAATTTCATACTCGCCGACGGGATTGTCAATGACAGTCGAATCTATACATAAATTACCGTTTGAGCCTCTGCTGAGCTTGCAGCCCAGCCGGCCAAGCAATTGCCCGCACACGGAGATATCAGAAAGATGCGGCACCGCTGAAAGAACCGATTTTCCGGCAGCTAAAATGGCAGCGGCCATTATCGGTAGAGTCGCGTTCTTTGAGCCGTTTATGGTGACGCTTCCTGAAAGGCGGACAGGTCCTTCGATGCCAAATACGTCCATAGTCTATTTTCCTTGAAAAGGGGCGCCCATTTTGCAATACTTCGCGAACCAGGAACCCAGATGGAACTAATATATTACAAAACAGCTTTGTTTTCAAGATTGCCGGATTATATCAATGGATACTTTTGAGATTATCATGGGCCTTGTTTTTTTGGCAGGAGTATTATTGTTCGGGCTCTGGCTGCTTAAAACATCTCTTGGCAGAAACGCTTTAGCCGATTCTATGCCTCGCCGAAATAATATGCCGCTTTACCTTTGCCTTGTCCCACTTTTTATCTGGTTTGGGCCTGTTCCCCTTGCAGTGCTAATTACAGAGGGACTGGCGGCGGATTTAGAGGATTGGCAAAGAGTTTTCCTTAACAATTCTTTATACTGTATTGGTGCGATAGTAGTAATAGCGGTAATTGTTTTCCTGGTAAGGGCCGGTTTCGCACGGAGGTTGAAGGGCTTCGGCTTGAATACCCGGACAATTGGCAAAGATTTTTTCGCCGCTTTTGTGAATCTGCTCTCTGTTTGGCCTCTTATGATGGCGGCTATGACACTAACGATATTCTTCGGCAAACTCATCTACGGCCCGGAATACCAAATACCACAACATCAGCAGCTCGAAATGATAAAGGCCTATCCGCAGTTACAGCTTCGAATATTGACTTTTGTCGTTGCCGTCGTAACAGCGCCCGTGCTTGAAGAGATGATATTTCGAGGGCTTATTCAAACGGTGATACGCTCGATTCTGGAAAGTCGAAGTTCGACACCGCAAGCAAAGAAGCTGGGTCGCCATCGTTTTGGTGCGGGACGAAACCGGGCGTGGCTATCTATCCTGATAAGCTCCGGACTGTTCTCAATGGTACATGGGAACGTGCCACATTGGCCGGCACTATTTGTTTTGGGTGTATGCCTGGGCTATGCGTATGAAAAGAGCGGCTCTTTGTTTCGGCCTATCTTTATTCACGCATTCTTTAACGCGGTCAGCATAATATTCGTACTGTTTGAAGTGTAAAGCGGGCCAAGGGACTACCACCATTTTTGTCGTGTAAAATGGCTGGCTGTACCCGTTTCGTACGAAATTCCGGGACAGCCAGGAAACCGTTGGCAGTCCCGAATTTCATCTGTGCTTGAGGCTGCCAAAAAAATCTACCTACAAACTCGACATGCACCCTTTATGAGCTTCCGGCGGATTTGCTTGAAAGTGAGTTTCAAAGGTGTATAATTGTATGGGCTTCTGCTGGTTTTAGAGCACTGAAAGGTGGAGAAAGTCACGTGGCACGGGCTTTGAGCCCGTGGAAACACGGCCAAGATGGCCGTGCCACACAATTTGTGGTCCGGGGATTTTAAGCCGGCTCCGGGATTTGTCAGGAAAGATATGAAAATCTTATTAAAAACAAAGCTGATAATAAGTTTTCTGGCGGTAATAATGATATGCGGCTTAATTTCTACCGTGGTAGGTATGCAGCTAATCGGCACGGGTATAATCAGTCAGGCCCAGGACAAAGTGAAAAACGACCTGAACTCCGCCCGTGAGATATATCGGGAAGAAGAGGAAAATCTCAAAAATGTAGTACGGTTCACAGTTTTGAGGTTTTTTATGAAGGATGCTGTTTTAGATAATGATATAGAAACGCTCAAAAAAGAGTTAGATAGAATAAGGAGGGCGGAGTCGCTGGATGTACTAACGCTTACGGACAAGACGGGGCAGGTCATCGTCAGGTGCCGAAATCCATTGGTCAGCGGCGACAATCAAGCAGAAGATGAGCTTGTTGGCCGGGTATTGTCTGAGGGAGGAGTAGCTGCAGGGACGGTGATAGTTCCGAGGGAGGAACTTATCAAAGAAGGGGCGGACCTTGCCGAGCAGGCGTATATAAAATTTATCCATACTCCAAAGGCAAAACTGACCCATCAGACGGAGCAGACTTCGGGAATGATGATAAAAGCTGCTGCGCCTATTGTGGGCCCTGACGGCAGCGTGCTGGGTGTGCTATACGGCGGCAACTTACTTACTCGAAACTACAAGATTGTTGACAAGGTTAAAGAGACGGTATATCAGGGAGTCAAATATAAAGGAAAAGATATTGGCACAGCGACGATCTTTCAAGGCGACCTTCGTATCTCAACGAATGTTGAAGGAGAGGATGGAAGGCGTGCCATCGGGACCCGCGTATCTGAAGAAGTTTATGAGCAGGTGTTAGTCAAAGG
>DUZJ01000071.1 GCA_013349615.1 Planctomycetota bacterium
CATCAGCTTGAAAGGCAGGGAAATCATCATAGGCGGCAGCAGCATCATACCGGCACTGAGCAAGACACTTGCGATAACCACATCTATCAGCAAAAAAGGAATAAACAAAAGGCAGCCTATCTCAAATGCGGTACGAAATTCACTGATAATAAATGCCGGGATAACTATATGCATTCCGATATCCATCGTATTAGCAGGAGGCTTCATCTTGGCCATCTGAACAAAAAGAGCCAAATCAGATTCTCTGCTCTGGCGAAGCATAAATTCCTTCATACAATTGCCCGCCCTGGCTCCGGCCGTTTGAAAATCAATCTGGTCTGCAATATAAGGCTGAATTGATTCCGTGTTGACCCTGGCAAATGTTGGAGCCATTGTATACAGCGTCAGGAACAAGGCCAGACCTATGACAGCAATGGTGGGCGGTATGGTTTGTGTGGTCAATGCGCGACGAATAAAGGCCAAAACAATAACTATTCGCGTAAACGATGTCATCATCATCAGAAGACTTGGTAAAATCGCCAGAACGGTAAAGATGATTACAAGTTTGACGGGGGTCGACCAATCTTTGTCTTCAGCCTCGCTGGTGGTCGCCTTGTCTACAACAGTCATCAAATCGCCGATGCTCGGAACTCCGGCAACGGGCGCACTTTCTTCCGATATACTGCCGGGCATTGTCGGCGGCGGCGGTAGTTGACGGACCGTATTAACACCACCGCCAAATGAGAAACGGGCAGGTGACAAAACAAAAATCAACAGAAAAAACATCTTTATAAGCTTATCAGCCATTTATAACCTCACAGCATCCACCTCTTGCTCAGATAAATCCGCCAGCGCATCCGTTACGTCAGCCAATTTTCTGATTTCTTCATTGGTACTGCCTATAAGAAGCCATTGCTGACCTATTCTGAGCAGATGTAACGTCTTGCGTGGTCCAAGGTGGACTGTTTCGACGACGCGAATTTCTTTGCCCGGCAGGTTAGTAATCCTTGGCAGAAGCTTTTTTGAAACGTAAATCGCTGCTGCTCCCAGAACAGCAACGAGCACAACCATAAACATCGTTTTGAAGAACAGCTCCCGGCCACCGAAAATCCCATCCGAACTCGCAGGCAAATTTGGGTCGCTTGCGAAAAGAGAGCCGGCTGCAAATCTCGAACCGCCACCGGTGGGTACCGACCGGAACGCAGCTTTGCCGGGGCCTGATTCCGGCCCATCAGCGCTGAATTGCCCCAGGCAGACCACGAGCAAACCGCCGACTATCGCAGCCGTTACCAGAAACGCAACGTTTTTTTGTCTTTTTCCCGTCACGCTAAAGCACACCAAATATATCTTTTAGTTCCACTCCCACACCAATTGAGGGGCAGCCCTATGTGGCTGCACAGGGCGGGCACGCAGGCCTGCCCCTACGCTCGCACCTAATTGGCGCGGGATTACGCTTATCTGATATGCAAATACCGTGCCGAAACGCCAAAATGGGCATTACTGTGGTTTTAGCAGCAGTTTGAATGCGAAAGTGGGTGGATAATCGGACAAATTGTCGAAAAACTTGACAAGCGTACAGCTTCGCATCCCACACCTATTGAGCCTAACAGGTGCGGGATGTGGCCAGAGAAATTAATCGCCTGCCCTCAAAACGGCGATTAATATCTGCGTCTGTTTGGAAATCGGGCTATCCCGGCCTACCCAGTCGCCTCCGGGTCCCGCCCCCCACGAATATACAGGCCAATTGGAGGCTGAAGGCAATGTAGCCCGCACGAAGTCGGCCACTACCTGGGCACGCCCTGCTGACAATATCCACTGCTGTTTCTCAGCAGCTTCATCACGAGCCAAACCAAGCACGTAGAGCTTGATCGCCTCAGCACTGCGGTCTGCCTGTAAATCCAGGCAAAATTCGGTCAAAAATCTCGCGGCCTCGCCATTCAAGGTTGATTCGCCCGGGGGAAAGCGAACATTGGTTACTGAAAAAATGGTTTTTTTTGCCACTATTTGCGAAGGCATAGTCTCCATAGACCGCCGTACTTTTTTAAAAAGTCGACGAATATCTTCTTCTTTTGCGTGTATGGTTCTGCCGGGGAATTGCTTATCAGGAGTTTCTATGAAGTATTTGATTTTAACACTGCCGAATTCAGGCGCTCGCTTTCTGCTGTAAAGCATGCCAAGTCCGAGTTCTCTCATAGATTGCATAAATGAACCCCGGCCTTTGTAAAATAATTCCGGGTCCATCACGTTTGCCAGGCCCAGCAGCATCACAAAGAATGTCAGCAAGAGCGTCGTCATATCTGAAAAAGTAACGATATAGGCCGGGACTCGTGGGCCTTTTTCTTCGGCTGACTTCTTCTTAGGGCTCAATTGTAAATACTCCGTTCTAATAAAACTATCTCAAGCATCTGTTCAGATTCCGGCCTTGCATGGGCAGGCTCACCGCTTCTAAAGCTCACCTTGGCAAGAGTGCTTTCTGCTGAGATGCTGAACCGTTTCCTGTCAAGGTTTTGCTCCGTTGTAAGATACTTTAACACCGCCCATGCCCGCGGCAGGCCAAACTGCCCACGGCCCTGGTCGTCATCCGGCCCATTTTCGCTGATTACCACCCGGTTAGGCATCTCTTTTAAGAATGACGCCAGGATGGACATAATATAGCGACCTTCGGAAGAAATAGCTGTGCCTTTACCCCAAAAAATTCTTTTAGATGCGATTAAGAATACCTTCTGACGGTGGAAATCCACACGGTCTGTTTCCTTTTTCGTCCTCTCCTCAGTTCCTCTAATTAAAGTAGGTTTTTCGCTGCCTTCGTCCAGCTTATCCAGTTCCTGGATTCGCTTCACAGGCACAAAAGCATCCCTATCCTTTTTGGCTTCCGGACCCACCGCAGGCAGAGCATCGGCGAAAATTACTTTTAATTTCTGAAAGATTGCCTTATCGAAGGATGAAAAACTCAAAAGAAGTACAAAGAACGTCAACAGAAGCGTCATACAATCACTAAAAGTGACCATCCATTCCGGTGCACCCGGAGTCTCATCGTCTGCCGGCTGTCTTTTTCTCACTATATGGTAGCCTTGACTTCTTCCCGCCTGCCCTGAGAAACAAATATCTGTATTTTTTCTCGAACGGCAGTGGGGTTATCACCTCGTGAAATGGCGATGATACCTTCCAGAATCATTTCCATTGACGTGGACTCTGCTTTTGAATAAAGCCCCAATTTCCCAGCTAATGGGATAAAGATCAAATTAGCGCTTAATGCACCGTAGAAAGTGGTAATCAAAGCTACCGCCATTCCTCCACCAATCGATTCAGGTGAGTCCAGGCTTCTAAGCATCTGGATGAGACCGATAAGGGTGCCTATCATACCAAAAGCAGGAGCAGCCGAACCCATAAACTCTAAAATCTTCTTTCCGGTTGAATGACGCTCCTGGAGGTGCTGGATCTCCATAGACAATAGTTCCTGAATGTCCTCGGTATTCTGTCCATCAACGAGCATCTGTAGACCCCTGGCGAAAAACGCATTGTCTATGTTTTGAATCTCCTGGTCCAGAGCCAGTGGGCCGTCACGCCTGCTTATGGCCGCGTAGTTGACCATCTTTTGAATCAACTCCGACTGAGGCGGGATCTTTGCAATAATTGTCTTCTTGATAACCGAAAATATGCCCAAAAACTGGGGCAAAGAAAAATGTATGAGGGTCGCGCACAGCATTCCTCCCATAGTGATGGCCAACGAAGGGATATGGATAAATATTTGCCAGCCGCCGCCGGCGACAATGGCGGTCGTAATGACCACAAAACCAAGAAGTATTCCTATTATCGTTGCAATGTCCATAGAGCTACTGCACCTCGGTTATTTGTTTCAATCTCCGGCACAAAAGAGCTGCAAGTGTGGGCTCAGAAGTAACTAACTCAGCCAATACTTTGGCTTTTGTCCTTTCGGTCATGTAGTGCAGAATCTTCACGGGGTCGTCGAGGCTGCCGGCTGCCCATACAACATCAGTACCTTGTATTTGTTTTGTACACATATTCGTCAATATCTTACCGGCACTGACGGAGTCCATCTTGTCATAAGTGGCGGCTAATTTTACCAGGTTGGTCTTTTCGTCCCGGTCAACACCAACTCTGCTCTGTTGCAGCTTATCGCGCTGCTCCTTGAGACTTGCAACGATTGAAGCAAGCTCGATTCGCAGATTATTGAGGTCCTCGATGTCCTTTTTTAACGTATCCTGGGCGATTTGTAGTCTCTGCTCTCGTTGCCGGGCGCGCTGAAGTTTATTGTCATACTCCTCTATCTTTTGGCGGACATCAAAGACAAGACTCTTGAGCCGTTTTTCCGTCATAGCTTTACCTTTAACCTCATCCACGGTACCAACGGTGCCTGTCGGCTGCGGCAGCCCCGGCCCGGCAACGGTATCGGTGGCTGCATCTTCGGGCCGACTCGAATCTTCGCTCACCCTTACCGGCGATGCTTTAGTAAAACTGCCCACGAGGAACGCTCCTGCAAAGCTTACCAGACCCGCTGCCGCTATCATTATTATTAGTTTCTTACTCACTGGTTTTCCCCTTTTTTCTGCGCGTCATCTTTCAATTTACTATTTACTATTTTCAATTTACTATTTACCATATTTCAATAGTCAATTGTCAATATTCAATAGTCAATTGTCTTCTGCCTGTATCATATTTCGAGCGAATGAAACTGTAGCCGTCTCGTCTAATTCTTTCTGTTCGAGCCTCTCTGCTTCCTTTATAAATTGTATTTTCGCTTCGGCCCTTAATCTTTCCAAACCTTCTTTAAACTTTTTGACCTGTAAAAGCTCGGCAATCTTCTCTCTCTGCTGCGATTCCAGCTCGCTCGTCTTTTCTTTGAGTTTTTTAACCTGCTCATCACTTGTCGCTGAATTCTTCAAGAAGAATTCCTGCCTCCCTAATCGCTTCTTGGGACTTTCCTCTGCCAAACCAGCGATTACATCCTCCAATATTCTCTGCTGCATGAGCAGCCGGCCTCGTGTCTCAGCAAGCATTCCGGTCAGCTCGAGCAGTTCGCTTCTCATTTTTTGTTCCTTCTTTGTTTTTATGTCGAGGACGCGCTGCAAACGCCAAACAAATAGCTTCATTTAACTTCCAATTCTCACCCCGTTAGAGCCTTTTTTCCATCGGGCCTCTAACGGGGCTCAACTCTCGGTATTTAACAGTTGCTCCCACGCTCGTGTAATTGCAGTCAACCGGCTGACGGTTTCTTCGAAATCGGTTCTCTCTCGAACAGGCTGAATGAGAAAGGTGTTTATCCTTTCAATCAGTGCTATCGCTCCGTCGATACGCCGATTGCTGCCCGCTGAAAACGCACCAATGTTTATTAAATCCTCAGCGTCAATATAAATGGCATATATTTCTTTGAGCTTCTGCGCAGCAAGCTGGTGTTCTTTGCTCACCACCGCCGGCATCAGCCGGCTGATGCTTTGTAAAACATCCACGGCAGGATAATGTCCCCTGTCAGCCAATTTTCTGCTCAGCACAATATGCCCATCCAGCAAACTCTTGGCACTATCGGCTACTGGATCGGTCAGGTCATCGTTCTCAACAAGGACTGTCAGAATACCGGTGATGCTGCCGGTCTCGGCACAGCCCAGACGTTCGATAAGTCTCGGCATCAATGAAAAAACGCTCGGACAGTAGCCCTTTGTGGCCGGCGGCTCACCCGCGGCAAGGCCGATTTCTCGCTGGGCCTGTGCAAAACGAGTAAGCGAGTCCATCATAAATAAAACGCTGAGCCCCTTGTCCCGGAAGTACTCGGCCATTGTTACAGCTACGAATGCCGCCTTTACACGCTGAATCGGAGGTGAATCCGAAGCGGCAACAACCACAACGCTGCGTGCCAGGCCCTCGGCACCAAGGTCGGCCTCGAGAAATTCGCGAACCTCTCGCCCACGCTCGCCTATCAACGCCACAACATTCACGGCTGCATCGCTCGAATTGGCAATATCGCCGAGCAGAACGCTCTTGCCCACTCCACTGCCAGAGAAGATGCCCATCCGCTGACCCCTGCCGCAGGTCAGTACACCATCTATGCTCCTGATGCCTAAAGCCAAAGGACGCGTAATCTTTTCGCGACTCAAAGGCGGCGGACTGACTGCATCCAAGGGCTTCTTGTCTCCGGCACCGTGCCGGACCAAAGGCCCCTTACCATCGATAGGCTCTCCCAAACCATTTACGACTCTACCGAGAACTTTTTCGCTTAAACTAATTACGCGTGGTGTGGTTCTTGCAGTTACCGTATCGCCCGGTGATATGCCCTCTATATGCTCTAAAGGCAAGAGGATAAAGTGGTCGTTCCGGAAGCCTACGACTTCCCCCAGCACCCGCCGGCCATCGCGAAGATGGATACCGCAAAGTTCACCTAAGCCCACTACCGGTCCATTAGATTCAACCGTCAGACCTGTGACCCGCACAACCGAGCCGCGGCAATCCAACAGATTCACATCCTGAAGTGCCGAGTGAAATTTCTCAAAATCAATTGAGGAGCAACCCTCTGTTGTCGCCCTGGGCAGGCACGCAGGCCTGCCCCGGCCAAGCTGATTCGCCGTCATAGATTATTCCGCCTTTTTAAGTGCATTAGCAATTCGCCCTAATGCTTCTTCAATCAACGATTCGATAATACCTTTTGGAGTCTCGAGCAAACATTCCGCCCGCCCAATATTGGGGTCCGAAACAAATTTAATACCGCCCAAGTCGCCATTCGGCGAATCTGCCTGCGCCTTTTGGCACAGAAGATGGTCTTGAGGATTCAAATGCACGACCACATCCTGACGTGTGGGAGCATTGTTAAGTGCTTCTTTGACAATAGATTCTATTTCATAATCTCCATCCTGAACTTTCTGCATCAAAATCTTTCTGGCGATCTCCACGGAAAGTCTGGCAATTTCCTCTTTGTGCTCGGCAAATAATGTGTCGTAAAATTGATTGAGCCTGGCAACCACGCCATTGAGCGTCTGGCAGGTTTGTGAAAATCCGGCGTTTTCGACGGACTCGGCACCATCCTTTTTGCCTTCGCAAGAAAGTGTGGCCGAATCGTCTAAGATTCTCACCGACACAATTGGCTTCTCAAGATGGACTGTAAATGTCTGAGACATTGTGCTATCGCCCCACTAATCTGAGTTTGCCCTGCTCATTGGCTTCCCGCAGCGGCCCGACAACTTCCTCTCTCGCACCAAGAACTTCTTTTTCCAGCGGCTCCTGCATCAGTGAAGTCTCTTCATCGAGCATAGCCGCAGCCCGCTCAGATATATTTGAGCGTATCTTTTGCGAGATCTCTTCATCTGCCCCATAAAGAGCCACCGCCAATCTGTTTGAGTCCACCGTTCGCAGCGCTTCCTGCAGAGACCTGTCCGCTACCGTCAGAATATCTTCCCAGGTCACCATCAAATTCCTTACCGTCTTACCGGTTTCCTCATCCTGTTTGCCTATCTCACCAACTAATTGGTCTCGCAGGTCTCTTTCCAGACCACTTAGCATAAGAGCAAGTTTTCGCAGATTTTGTTCCCGTCTTCCCGGTCTTATGACAAGAGTCTCTCCTTTGAGACCCCTCAGCCGCTCGCTAACCATAGTTGCCATCCGCTGCCTCACTTCAGCTCCAAGCACGTCCGGATTGGTCATCTTGCATACAGCTTTGAGACGAACCTCTTCGTCCAAAAGAGACAGAACCTCTTGGCTTTTCTTTGGGGCCAGCTCCGACAGTACGACAGCAATGGTCTGTGGGTGTTCACCCTCCAGTGCAAGAACCAATTCGTCGGTGCTCGCCGAACGAATATTCATAAACAGGTCTTTGTCTACCATAACTTTTTTAATCTGAGCTTGAATTTGCCTCGCCTGGTCTTTGCCAAGGATACCTACAAGCGTCTCGCCAAGAAAAGCTTTTATATTAAATGACTGAGTCTGACCACCTTGAAGTGAGTTATAGAACTCCTGGATGACACTTGCTTGTTCCCTGCTATCGTGCTGCTCCGATGCATCAATTCGCGCAAGCTCTATGGCAATCTCCTGAATCTCTTCGGGTTCCAGCCCCTTGAGCAGCTCGGCAGCAGTCGGGACATCCAGACTCATCAACAGCATCGCAGCTTTTTGCCTACCCGTCAGCATTATTTACTTAATCCCTCTCGTTCATTTCGTGGAAAACCCGGAGTAAGTCCTCTCTTGCTTCTTCTACATCTTTGTTTCCGCCGGATGATACACGCGATGCTTCCTCATCCAGCACAGCAGCCGCTCGCTCGGTGATATTAGACATTATCTTTTGCACGAGCGAATAATCCGCCCCGACCAATGCCAGGGCCAATTTCCTTTCATCAACTCGACTCAAGGCCCTTTGCAGCAATCTGTCAGCCACTTGCGGTATATCTTCCCAGAGTATCGTAGTCCCAGGGGGGACGCCCCTTGGCGGGGCGGTTCGCAGTTCGGCCCTGAGCTCACTGCCGAAGGACGAACTGCCCGTACTCCTCCTTTCACGACTCGATGGCTCGACTGAGCTCGCCGAAGCCTGACCTCGCACCAATTGCCCTACGTTGGACAAGCTCAAGTTTTCGCTTGTTTGGTCCCGCAGCGTGCATCCAATTGGTGCGGGGCGAAGGCCGGCTTTGTCGTCTTTTCGCTGCACTGCACCAAGCAGACAATCTCGAAGCTCTCCGCCCAGGTTTCGCAAAATCACGGCGAGCTTCCTTAAAAACCGTTCAAGGCGAGGGGTGGCAGCCTCAAACGCAGGGCTTCGACTGAGCTCAGCCGAATGTCCTTGGGGATGCCTTCTCCTGCATTCACCATCCACAAAGCCTTCGGCTTTGAGGCTCCCACCCGCCTCGAGACGCTCGCACACCGTCTCTGCCATCCTGGCCTTTACTTGCGCCGTCATATTCTCACAAGTGGTCATTCTGCTGACGACACTGAGCCGGATACCCTCACTCAAAAGGCCGAGTACATCGGAGCTTTTCTTTGCCGGCAGGCCTGATAAAACGGCGGCGGCAGCACGAGGGTGTTCTCTCTTCAGGACCGAGGCGAGCGTTCGAGAATCAACGAAGCGAATACGTGTAAAAGGGTCGCGAGCTGTCAGCAAATTCCGTATCTGTGTCTGGATGTGCTCGGCTTGTCTCTCGCCAACCGTACTTTTCAGCATTTCCTTCAAGAAGCTCTTACGTTGAAATCCTTCTTCGGCCTCAAGCGAGTTGCAAAACTGCCGGGCAACTTGGGTACTCTGCTTATCTCTGCGATAACCGGCGGCATCCAGATATGCCAATTCCATTGCCACTTCCTGAACCAGGTCGGGCTTAACACCTTTTAGCAGTTCAGCGGCAGTTGTAGCATCGAGACTCATCAAGAGCATTGCAGCTTTTTGTTTACCCGTCAATGCCACTTACTTAAGCCTACCTTTCTTCGAGCCAACTGGCAAATAATTGCTTGACTTGGCCGGGATTACTCCGCATTGCACTGGTAATCTGCTGGCGCAATACTAATGACTCAGGTTTCTCACCTCCCCCTGGAAGAAGGCCACCGCCAGGTCCCGCAGCCCTGGGCAATTGCCCCGCGCCGGCTATCGCCGCAGCTTTTCTCTTTGCACCTCTGAACATCCGAAGGACAAGCAGCGCACAAACGGCCATAATTCCTAAAGACGCATGGCGAGCAATTGCCATATAACGAGGCCAACTGGACGGTTCCTGGTCAACGAGCGCATCAACATCCGGGCGATGAAACTTGACGTTAACCACTTTAAGCAAGGCATTCTCCTTAAGACCAAGCGCATTTCTAATAATCTGTTCCACATCAGATAATTCCATTATCATTGCGCTACTGCCACCGGCCACTCCTGCATTGGCATCGGCCACCGATAAGTCAACAAAAGCAGCAACGGAAAGAGACCTTATTTCGCCAGGCAGAACAATCTCCTGCTTCACAGTTTTTCCAACCTCGTATTCGGTAATAATTGTTTCGTCCTTCTTTGTGCTTCCTGTTGCGGCCGCCGAGCCGGACGCTGACGCAGTCCCGGGCTCTGTCTCCGAACCAGTTGTAATCTCTTCCTTCGAGGCTACTTTTGCGACTGGGTCGTAAGTTTCCGTGGCTATATTGACACTGTTCATATCAATAACGGCACTGACCCTCACGGTTGCCCGGCCGGGTCCTAAAACAGTCGTGAGCATCTCTTCGACCTTGTTCGCCAAATTCTGCTCCACCCTCTCCCTGTAATCCTGAACAGTCCCCGCACCGCTGGCCAAGCTTTGGTCCGACTGGCTCGAAAGAAGACGTCCTTGACTGTCTATCACCGTTACATATTCAGATATCAGTCCCTCAACACTGCCGGACACCAAATGCGTAATTGCCGCTATGTTCAAGGCGCTCAATCTATAACCAGGCCTTAGTCGAAGAACCACTGAAGCGGTGGTCTTGCCGGCATCAGATGTAAAAAGCGTTTGCTCAGAGGTTACAATATGGACTCGTGCGTAAACCACCCCATCTATCATCTGGATACTCTTGGCAAGCTCTTCCTGCAGTGCCCGCTTGAGGTTAACGTTTTGAACGAACGGGCTGACGCCGATTTTTTCATTATCAAATATTCTGTAACCACCCTGCCCACCTAAGGGAAGACCCTCTTTTGCCATATCCAAACGAAGCTGGTAGACCTTTTCCTTCGGAACGTAGATCGTTGTCCCACCGTTTCGCAATTCGTAAACAATACCCTTCTCACTGATTTTTTCCGTAATCTTGGACGCTTCTTCCGCCGACAGTTGCTGATACAGCATTCTCATGTCCGGTCGGCGGGCCCAGTTAGTGAGCAGCGCACCAATCACAATAAAGGTCAGAACAATGGCAATCAACAAAGCCCGCTGAACAAGGCTTACCTTTTGCCAAACTGCTGTTATCTTCTGAAAAATGTTCATTAAAATCCTTAGGTTTTTCAGCCATTACAAAAAGTCCGCTCCAAAATCCGGCTCAGGCTCAGACAAAATGGGGACCAATCATAACGGCATGTTCATAGTTTGCTTGTAGGCTTCAATTAATTTATTTCTAACTCCCACAAGAAGCTTGAAACTCATGTCAGCTTTAGCCGCCGCTGAGACCACCGAGATAATATCCTCATTTTTGCCGCTCAATAAATCCTTTATGGACATATCTGAAGACTGTTGAATTTCGTCAACCCTCGATATGTATTTATCAATAGCCTTAACGGTACCAGCAAAATCCAGCTTCTTTGTATTAACATTTCCCGCCTTTGTCGCACCCGTCGAATCGGGAGTGTTCCTTTGCAAAACCGAGTTTTGTTCCCAAAGGTCCTTTATCGCTTTTTGGGCCCCACTTATATTGGAGTTTGGATTAATCATTGCTTACTCCCCGGCTTATCTAAGTAATTCCAGAGTAGTTTCTACCATTTGCTGATAGCGTTTGAGAATCGCCGCGTTGGCCTTATACGCCCGTGTTGCAATAGTCAGATTCATAAGCTCTCGCGGCAAATTGACATTGGGCATCGCAACATAACCTTTCTTGTCTGACTTTGGGTTGCCGGGGTCGAAAATCCTCTGAAAATCGCTCATATCCATAAGTATCTCGCCCAGGCTAACGCCCCCGATACCACCGTCCTCTGCTTCAAGGACCGCCTCAAGCCTGCGGTAAGGCTGGCCGTTGCCCACGTCGGTTGTACGAGCGTTGGCAACGTTTGACGAAATCACTTCTATTTGTTTGCTCTGGGTCCGCAAACCCGAAACCGCTATATCTATAGGGCCAAAGCCATTGTTAACTTCCATCTGGTTTATCCTTCCCATTTTCGCAATGATTATTGATAAATGATTGTTTGGTCCTGCCTTTTCACCCCGTGAGATAAGCTTCACTATCTAACGGGCTTCTATAATCAATATCGAAGACCCGGCGACGTTTGACGGAATCCTTTACCCTTAATCATTTTACGCCTATCGCCAATTCTATTTGGTTGTACTTCTTGTTTAGCAGCCGAATATACGCCTTGTACCGAAGGGTATTTTTGACCATTTGGCCCACTTCACCTTCCAAATTAACATCATTGCCGTTTGATTTTATCGGCGTTTGTTTGGGCTGATGAATCTGAGGCTCAACTTCACTCATATCAACCACCCCGGGCGAGGCCAGAGCCTTTGCAAGTAACTCTTCGAACTTGACATCAATTCTGCGGTATCCGGGGGTCTCAAGATTGGCAATATTATTGGCGATTGCCCTCTGACGAAGGCTTTCGGCCCTTATGCCGGCCTCAATTAAATCTACTATACTGCTCGTTTTAGACATCCTTGGCACCTGTATCCATGCACAAACCTTCACTTCTCAAGAAATATCAGCAATAATCGTGCCAGGTACTTACAGCCGGCCGTTTTCAATCCGTTAACCGGCGAGAAGTTGCGAAAAACCGCCTAAAACTTGAAATTCCCCCTATTTGCTCCTTCACAGAGACGTCAGGTTTCTATACAAGCGCGTGGTTTTTTTAACAGGTCCACCCCGTTAGAAGTTGCCGTCTTACTTCTAACGGGGCCCACGACCGACGTAACGCCTTTTACCTGGACCTCAATCGAGCCGGAAATTCTTTCCTCTCCCCAGGAATATTTCTCCGCAACCGCAGCTCACTCACCGGGCATCACGGGCCAATCGACATCTTTTTCTTTTTCCCCAAGTCCTTTATTGTTGGGCAGTTATCATCTAACAAAAGCCCTTTTCGCGACTACTGGCACACCGCTTGCTAAAAATATATTGGTTTTTTATAGGGACTGTTGTATGAACACTAACTTGTTGGCAATCGATTTTATGTGTGCAAACACAAGCGCTGCCGGTCCGGTTCCGGCAAAGCCCGCAGCAGTCAACAAAAGCGAGGATTTCCCCCCAAATCCACTTGATAATGCACCTTTCAGTAATGACCGTGGAACAATAACGGTCGACAATACCTTTGTTAAACCCCAAAACGGGCCCAACAAAGAAGCTCCACGACAGTTTAGCCATACGCTTCGCAAAGAAATAGCGACTAAAGTGCCCCAGAAAGCTAATGATAGCCGAAATGCAAAAGGGCAAAACCAGGCCGTCCAGCTAGGCATAGCCCAGCTTTGGTTGGCTCAATACTCCTTAAACACGGAGCAAGGCAAAGAAGGAATTGCCAGAAAAGTAGGGCCTAAGGCCGGATATGAACTTGCCCAAAGGCTGACCAACTTAAGACCAGACAGAATTCCTTCCGGAGCCGGGAAAATAGGGCCGAAGGCCGGATATGAACTTGCCCAAAGGCTGACCAACTTAAGACCGGACAGATTTCTTTCCGGAGCCGGAAAAACTGCCAAACCACACAAAAACGAACCTCTTCTAATGACCGAACATGGCCAAACCGGGCCCAAAGCCGCTTCACCTAAAACCTCCAATGCCTTGTTTGCTACCGATGCTCCACTAAATCAAGGGCCAAACACGAGCACAATACAGTCATCCAACAGAACATTACTTACGACAAAAGACCTCACAGGCCAAGAAAACGGTAAAGAATTGCTCCGGGAAGCTCTCGTTGATGCCGGCAGCAAAACTACCACTGCCACCAAAAAACCGGCCATCGCAGGCAAGCCAGCCGTTGGCGACGGCCAGAAGGTACCGACACTAAATCCCAGCTCTCCGCCGGTTCAGGACAAATCGCCTGGTCTCCAGTCCCAACTTGCCGGTCTTGGTCCGGAAAAATCGCCGCTAATGGCCGAAAAAGCAGTCTTTCTCAAAACCAATCCCACTCAGCAAGGTCAAATAGTTTCAGAGCCGCTGGCCGACGATGGTATGCCGGCCAACAATGGTATAAGGAAGGGCGACAACTCCCCAGGCAACCACGCTTTCCAGAAGCTGCACCATCCGCAGTTCCAGGTATCCACCGGCCAAATAAAAGACCGCGACAGCTCGACCTCCAACAATAGCTCCAATTCAGGTTTCGAGCAGATGCTCTCTGCTAATAACGCCCAGAGCGCCATTGCAGAGCAATCATCCGCATTTCCCGAGGCCGCAAAGACCGATAATCTGCCATCGCAGACTTCGCCCAGCACTGACTCTGCGAGCATTACCGAACAGATTCTGGAATCTATTCACAGCTCTTTACGCCAGGGCGACGAGCAAATCAGCATCCGGCTCAATCCACCTGAATTGGGGAAAGTATTGATAGAATTCAAGCAGCAGGAGCACGAAATCACCGGCTTGTTGGAAGTCAGCAAGATACAAACCAAATATGAGGTTGAGCAGGCACTGCCGCAGATAATCCAAAACCTTGCAGATTGCGGCATTCAGATAAAGCGGCTGGAAGTCATCCTCTCTGGTGGGGAACAACAAGAGCAACAGGCCCTTAAAGACCAATCGCTACAAGACGGCTGGGCCCAACAACAAGACCCGGCGAATCAAAGTGCGGAGGCAAACAACACACCTGCCAACGAAAGGCTGACAAACGAAAATAGTTACGCCGGATTAAACGAAATACAGGAGATGTTTGTCACCAATCATTCAATAAATATACTGATATAAACAAATCTAAAAATCTTTCCGTCTATCACGAGCAACTTTTTACCGGATGGACAGAGATTTTGATTAAGCTGACTTTTTTTACAAGAAAGGACAGGATGGGTCGAAATACAAAATTAAAGCGTTCACGCCGCCAGAAGAAGAAAAAGAAGAAACAAATGACGAGACAGTCCTCCAGCTCAAGGAGAGCCCCTGCAGATAATGACGAAATGCAATTTACCGCTTTGAATAACGGTCGTATAAGAGTTGACACCTCAGAAGAGTTCCTGCCGGAATTTCTCATTATGGCAAGGGAAGCCCTTCAATCCGGACGGATCGACGAAGCCAGGGAACTTATCAATGATGACAATATCAAAATTGCTCGAGAAATGGTGGAGAAGAATCCGTCCCGAATGGCTGTTATGTATATACTCGCAATGACCTTAGTCGGTATTGGACGGCTCGCTGCGGCCGAAGAATGGTACCTTAAAATTTTGGAGCGAAACCCACATTGGGCAGTGTACAACGAGCTGGCAAATATCAAGGAGAAGACAGGACGAAGAACCGAAGCAATGGAATATCGCAGGAAAGCCCTGGAGGCCAATCCTGATAGTGGTGTGTTGCTGAATAACTACGGCATGGACCTGGCACGGATGGGTGAAACACAACAAGGAATCGACTTATTGCGGAAAGCGCAGGAAAAGATACCTGACTTCCCAGTAATCCATTCTAACCTCCTGTTTTTTATGCATTATATGCCGGATTCTGACTGCCAATTGCTCTTTGACGAGCACAAGCGATGGGCCCGAATGCAAGGCCCGACAACTTTGGCCAGAACATCTCACGACAATGTCCCCGACCCTGACCGCCGGCTTCGAATTGGTTACATCTCACCTGATTTTCGTTCACATTCGGTCGCCTATTTCTTTGAGATACTTCTGGACGAATGTAATCATGAAGCGGTGGAAAATTATGGATACAGCAACGTCGAACAGCCTGACAAGGTTACTGAACGTTTGAAATTCAAGTTCGACCACTTCCGAAACACCTATAGTGTCAGCGATGAAGCCGTCGTCGAAATGATTGAGAAGGACAAAATCGACATTTTGGTGGACCTTGCCGGCCACACGGGCAACAATCGTCTGCCTGTGCTGGCACACAAGCCCGCTCCCATCCAGGTTACCTACCTCGGATATCCAGATACGACCGGAATGGAGCAAATCGATTATCGTTTGACCGATGAATTGGCCGACCCGCCCGAATCACAACAATTTTACACCGAGGAATTGCTCTATCTGCCGGACGGATTTCTCTGCTACAAACCTGCTGGTTACGCGCCACCGGTTGCACCTCTGCCTGTCCTTAAAAATGGCTATATTACATTTGGCTCATTTAACAATAACTGCAAGGTAAATCCATTTATTATGTCCATCTGGGCCGAAGTTCTAAAGGTCAATGACAATTCACGTTTTGTGATGAAGTTCAAAGGCGGCCATGACGAAACGCTAAGGGATTATTACTTACGCAAGTTCGAAGAGCTTGGAATCAATACAGACCGGATAGATATCCACGGTGTAAAACGTCCTGTCGAGCACTTAAAATTGTACAACCAAATTGACATCGCCCTAGATACCTATCCTTACAATGGTACGACAACAACTTTCGAGGCCTTATGGATGGGCGTACCAGTAATCTCGCTCGTCGGGCAGCATCACATGTCCAGAGTCGGTTCGACCATATTGACGCGTTTTGGTATGGGTTTCCTGGCAGCCGACACCCCTGAAAATTATCTTATCAGAGCAACCGCACTTGCTGCAAAAACAGATACTCTTGCGGGGATGCGCGCCATAATGCGAAGAACAATAGCCGGCGCTTCATTGTGCAATACAAATAAATTCGTCAGAAATGTGGAAGCCGCCTACCAACAAATGTGGCGCCGATGGTGTCGGTCTCGTGACGTAGAGGTCCCGGGCGAAGCGTCCAGAGTTGAAGACCAACGTTCCGGTGCCGACGCAGCAGAGCATTCGCTCGATACAGACAAGCAGAAAACAAGCCCCGCTGTTCAGGGAGCGGCACGAGAGCCGAATTCAGCCCGGTTAAGCCACATTGCCAAACTTGCGGTTCTGGCCGATAATTTGTATCGCACCGGCCATCGCAAACTGGCTGCCAATTACGCTGTCGAAGGATGGCATCGTCTCTACCAGGGTGAAAAGGCCGGCGACATTCCACAGCAGATACTGCTTAACTGGAACGTCCGGGAAGAAAAAGCCCTGTTTGTTCACCTCTGCATATCGTTAATTGGTTACAGCAGTTATTACAACCCATCACCATACAGGCGACTGTTTCTGAACTGGGTCGGACTCGAACCGTTTAACCCGGAACCTCATTTGCGATTCGGCCTGCTGTTGGCACTGGACGCGAAGCGAAAGGCAATAACTTCGCCGCCGGCAAGCCTGAAGGCATTACGCCACGCCGAATCTATGATGCGAAGTGAACGCTCCGCCGCCGCCCTGGCTCTGGCTGAGCGCGACCTCACCGAACTGTCGCTTCCATACGACGGGGGGCGGATTCACGTGTATCCTGACCTCCGCAACGTGACAACTTATGTGCTGCTGGAGCAGGGAGACTGGTTTGAGCACGATGATTTGTCACTTTTCAGGACACTTATCCGTCCGGGTGATAAGGTTCTTGACTTAGGGGCCAATGTGGGCGTCTACGCAATCAGTGCCGTGCTGCGCACGGGCAGTCAGGGGCGCGTTGTGGCTGTCGAGCCGACCGGAGAAACGTTCGAGCTTCTCAATAAGTCGGCCTCGGCCTTTAAGCACATGACGGCCGTTCGAGCCGCTGTCAGCGACAAGAGCGGCACCGGCTCTCTTTTGCCCGGGCGAACACCCGAAGACAACAAGCTTGCTGCAGGCCAGGAGCAAGGCGAAAAAGTGGACGTTTTCTCCGTCGATGACCTGGCTGCCAGGACCGGAGTCGATTGCTTCGATATAATTAAAATGGACGTGGAAGGCCACGAACAGCAGACCCTCGCTGGAGCACAGAAAATCATCGGTGAGAACTCGCCTATCATCTTCTACGAAATAAAGGAAGGCAGTAATTTACATACCGAGTTGATCGACGTTTTTCACAAGCTCGGATATGACTCCTACTACTATGTTGGGAGCACATCAACGCTGGTTAAGTTTCGTAAAGGCCAGGAACTTGACGCCTATTTGCTGAACATGGTAGCGGTCCGTCCGGAGTCTCTTCATCGATTCGATGGGCTGGTCCATATCGCAGACGTTCCGAGTGAACAGCCCGGGGCGGACGTCCGGCGCTCCGGTACCGGCAAAGCGGTCGACTCTCCTCAAAAAACAATGGTAAAACACAGCAAACGGAAAATTGACGCAAAGCGAATATTCATCTCCAGCATGGCCCGCTCCGGTTCAATGTGGACCTACAACGTTACTCGCTCTCTCATCCGGGCAGCCGGTATGGAGCCGTTGCCGAAAAACGTCCCGGTCAACGAGAAGCCATTTATCAACAAAGCTCTCAATGAAACGCTCAGCGAAAAACAAGTCTATTGTGTCAAAACACACTACAGAGTGAATCACAAGCTCCCCGATACCCTCATCATCGTCACCTATCGGGACATCAGAGACGCCGTGTTCTCCTATATGAAATTCATGGGTCTCAGTTTTGAAGAAGCATTCCAAGCCCCGAAACGGTGGATGGTGTTGACGGACACGTATTTCGAAAACCAATCACCCAACATCCTCAAAATCCGCTATGATGAAATCGTTAATGAACCGATGGATACCATCCAAAAAATTGACCGCTTCATTGGCACCGGCGCCTCTTTTGAAACTATTGAGAAAATCAACGAAGAGTTTTCCAGGAAAAAGATGAAGGAAAAGGTTGATGGTTTGAAAGACATCTCGCCTGAGCAGGTACGTGTAAATGCCGCCGCTTTCGATACCGTCGAGAATGCCGGCGGCATCGTCCGCGTGCTCGACAGGGCCACGGGATTTCAGACCGGCCATGTTAGCTTCCGAAAAGATGGACAATGGCGAGAGGACCTCACCGAGGAACAAAAGCAGCACCTTATGCGGGAAACCGCCGACTGGCTTCAAAGACACGGCTTCAAACTGTGATTTCAAGATGATAAGCCACATTGACCCCGACATTGAAGCCTTCAAAAATTCGGGACTGCCAACGACTTTTCTGGCTGTCCCTGGATTTTTTGAACTGGTACAGCCACCTATTTTAAAAGACAAAAATGGGTGGCAGTCCCTTTACTTCTGCAGCTCTGCCCTCGAAGGGGAAACGCGAGCGCACGAACAATCACCGATTAAGCTTTCTTTTCTTCCATTTACGACGGGCGGTCTCGATCGACCGCAGAAAAGCCTCTTTGAACCCGGTCATTGAGAATCGCTCAATAGCAGTCTTTCGGGCCTCTTTGCCCATCATTGTCGCCAAAATCTTATCTTCCAGCAGCATACCGGCATATTTGCGCAACTCGGCAGGGTCGTCGCTGAGGAAGCCACTTACACCGTGTTCGATAGGCGAAGTGGGATGCCGGTTGCCTAAAACGGGCATCCCAGCAGCCATCGCCTCTACTGTGGCCATATTGTATCCGTCTTCAAGCTCCGGATTAGCAGTATGGATGTAAAATCGGTGAGACTGCAATGTCCTTTTCAGATGGTCCCAGCTATTGGCAGCTCTA
>DUZJ01000072.1 GCA_013349615.1 Planctomycetota bacterium
ACGACAGGGCGTGGATATATCTTAATACTTCCGGCGTAAAACTTTCTGATAGGAACTATCGTAAAATGCCGCATAAAGCACCGCTTCGCGAATCGTTGGCGGCTGGGATTATCATGGCGACAGAGTATGACGGTTCACAGGATATCGTGCTGCCGATGTGCGGCAGTGGTACGCTTGCTATCGAATCTGCTCTTATAGCGATGAACAAGCCAGCCGGCAGCCTACGCAGCAATTTTGGTTTTAAACATTTCAAATTTTTTGATAAGCAGATGTGGGAAGAAATACGAAATGATGTTCGCAAGACTATACGCGCCGGCGCGCTGCGAAAACGTATAATCGCCACCGATATTGATGAGCAAGCTATCGAAGCGGCGAAGCAGAATGCGCGAACGGCAGGGGTCGAACATTTGATAGAATTCGATGTGTGTGACTTTTCCGATACCGAGGTGCCGGAAGGTGAAGGGATTGTGGTGATTAATCCGGAATACGGTCTGCGATTAGGCGAACTTGAACCACTCGAAAAAGAGTATAAACGCATCGGCGACTTTTTCAAAAATAAATGCGCCGGCTACACGGGCTATTTATTAACAGGCAACAAACAACTGGCGGCAAAAGTCGGACTCAAGGCCAGCCGCCGTATGGTATTCTACAACGGCAAAATAGAGTGCCGTCTGCTGAAATATGAACTTTACAAAGGAACAAGGCAGCCGCAAAACAGCGGACAGGACTAATCCTGACCTTGCGTTGCGGTTTACTAAAATATATCGTTGTGGTTTTACTGGTAATGGATATAATGCCATCATGAACTGCCTTTAGCCAGACTGCCTTTAGGCAGACTGCCTTATAGGCAGGTAAGTAATGAGATTGCAAAGGGGACAACCGAAGAGATGAAAGAATCGTTAGCGAATTTGCTGGAAAGTTGTTGAAATTGAGATGGAGTTTTGGTGTTATAGGGCTTGAATTATAAAGGAGTGTCACAAGGAAGGTGTCAAAGCATGCAACAATGCCGTTTGTGAAGTCAAATGGGAAATCCTGGATAATAACATGTTGGGAGGAATAACAATGAACAGAACACGTGTACAGATGGGCATCGCTATTCTCTGTTTCGGTCTGTTGTATGGATGTACCAAAACAGAACCGTTGGCGAGAGTTGACGGAATTGTCAGATCGCATGTTGACAGCTACCAATCAGGAACAGGCGGATCTGCCGATCTTGTCCGTGACAATCAGATGAACAGCGGCTTTGACTACGGTGATCCAGAGAAAACGGACTGGAAATCAGACATTCAGTGGGAATTGACTGATCATCGCGGAGAGAGTGATGTATACGAATTCAAGTGGACCTTCTTGCCTTCGAATGGAGCTGCTGTTTCCGGCGCCAAGGAGGTCGAATATGATGGGGCAAGGAGCGTGATTGTCTTTGAGAATGAGTGGCAGACAATCTCAATTGAACCAGGATCAATACCATTGCCCAAAATGCCAGAGGATTCGCAACAACAGGATGCCAGGGACGGCTAACCACCGCTGTCCTCCCGAAAAACTCGGTCCTCCTTGTCGTAAAAGGACTTACGTGAACTTGCATCCCTCGAAAAAGAATATAAACGCATCGGTGACTTTTTCAAACAGAAATGCGCCGGTTATACAGGCTATCTATTTATAGGCAACAAACTGTTAGCTGCAAAAGTCGGACTAAAAGCTTCTCGCCGTATGATATTCTACAACGGCAAAATAGAATGCCGCCTGCTGAAATACGAACTCTACAAAGGAACAAAACAGCCGCGAAACAGCGAGTAAAATTAGCGCCATATTACTAACGGTTTTTGCGTTCGTCAGGTCCAGCACTGCTCCCGGAGGGGCCGGATAAAGCACGGCGTTTGCGGTCAGTCCCGTTATCATCGCCTCGGCTAACGCTATAACTTCTGCTTCTGTTCTTGGAAATCTTGCCATAATAAAAATCCTTTCAAAAAAATTGTTATTCCGTTATTGTTTCACCGCAGCGCCGCGCTGGACGGGTTATTCTATTGTCATCATTTAGTGTCTAACGACCGAACTCACTGGTTTTTACGAAGCGCCAGCGGAGTAAAAATCCAGTGCAGTGATTTGTTCGATGGTTAGTCACGCCAGTTTAGTTCCTTGTTGATCATTTTACGGAAAGAGTGTGTGCTCAGGATCAGCAAAAAGGTGAGGATCGTTGCTATGCAAGCTCCCCACCATAAAATTCCATTGGTGGATTTCAGGTGTATAGCATGACCAATATTTACCCACAATGCTGCGACGCAAGGCAACACAAGAACGATGACATGCCCCAAAGAACGTTGTAACATAGAAGCAGAAGCGTAGCGCTTAGCGGTTTTGGAATTGTCCCACTGGGGGGCATCTTCAGAGGGATTAAGCTCCCTAAGGAATTCTGATAGCTCTCCTGTGCAAAAGTGAAGCAGAGCACCAATAGCAGAGTGATGCTGAGCTAGCAGTAAAGCTATTCCTACTGCAACATACGGTATAGCAATAAGCATCTCTGGTCTTACTGACGTACCGAGCGCCACACCAAGCAACGTTCCAACTGCTCCGAGGTAGATCAAGAGTACGTTGTCACGCAGTTGCAGCCTGCTAATCAACTCTGATCTAGCACTTTCGTACGTTGTTCTTGCTGTATCGGCTTTACTCACCCCGTTACCCTCGAATTCTGTATGGTTTCATCGAACAATGGTTATATGGTTTATTCATAACACTTTTGGGCCGCAAGATAGCGGCTTTTTTGCCATATTTTTATATAACTCTTTTATTTACAACAACTTGCATGCCTTTTGGCCCGTTTACAATGCCATGATGTAAGCCTGCAACGCCTTGATGTAAACTTACAATACCACGATGTAAGCCTGCAACATCACGATGTAACCTTACAATGCCTCAATGTAAAGCCGCAACGCCACGATGTAAACCTACAATTCGATGATGTAAGCTCACAATGCCACATGTCACGCTTACTTTGCCACAGTTCACGTTTACAATCGAACTTTTACAAATTGTCCGAACTAATGTTTTAGTTTCATGCCTTTTTCCTTCATAAAGGCAGTGAATGTTTCTAAATTTACTCCCAGCCAATCGCGCGAACTTCTTGACTTCCATAATATACCATTTGGTTTTATACGAATCTTTCCAACAACCCGACTTTTTTCGTTTACTATTTCGAGCTCATAAAATTTTGGTAGTCTGAAATTATTCTTTGCCATCTTATTCCTTTCATATTTCAATTTTTTATTCATACTCGCCCTTGGCTATCATCAAGTGTTTAGCTTGCATATAGAATGCCCCACCTAATGCCAAAACCTGCTTTGATGACGAAAATAAGAAATTTTGGCATCTGGCAAGGATGGCAAAACAAGCATAGTCGGAAGTTTTTGATAGGCTCATTGTTGTATTGGTCAACGAAAGACCACGTCATTATCGAATCAATTACTTTCGCATAACTGCCACATCTAATACATCCTATATTATTCCTATGCAGGCAAGGGCAATAAAGATAACAATCGCAAGCAAGATTATTAGAAGAAATCTGCCGACAACACCTACGCCTCTTGCTGTTGGTGCACCGCAATGGGGACACCTTTCACTTTTGGTGCTAATTTCTTGACCACATTCTTTACATTTCTTTAACGCCATTGTTTTATCTCCTTTTTTCGTAAGTTTATTTCTACAAAACCACCATTACAGTATTACTCGGCTGACCTTCGTCTGCTTTATTTACCGCTATAACACGATATTCGAGTTCTTGTTTTTCCGGCTGGTCGAATAAAGCCAGCCAATACTCTCATAAAGTAAACAGCCTCAGTTGAAAAGTCAACGGATTTTGGCTGGCATCCCCGTTTTCACGGGGACAAATTTATCGCTTTGTGCCACCTGCTGAAATATGAACTTTATAAAGGAATAAGTCAGCCGCGAAACAACGGGCAAAATTAGCGCCATATTACTGAGGATTTTTGCGCCCGTTACGACGGCGGGCCCCCTCTTTCAAAAGTCTTTTGCGGATTCGAATCGAAGACGGGCAAATCTCAACAAGCTCGTCTTCCTGAATGTACTCCATCGACGCCTCAAGACTCATTTTTCTTGCAGGCCGTACCCGCGCCGCCTCGTCTTTGCTCGATGCCCGAACGTTGGTTTGCTGCTTACTTCTCACGACGTTGACAGGTATATCTTTTTCCTTGCAGTGCTCCCCAACCACTTGTCCTTCATATACTTTTTCTCCGGGCTCAACGAAAAAAGTACCTCTGTCGTATAAGGCATCGAGTGCATAAGCTGTTACCTGTCCCGCAGCGGTCGCAATCATAACGCCTGCCTTGCGCTGGGGTATCGCACCACGCATCAGTTCATATCTTTCAAAAGTATGATGCATGGCCGCTCTGCCGGAGGTTGCGTTCATCATTTTGGCATGAAGGCCGAACAGACCACGCGATGGTATCATAAATTCCATGTGAATAAAGCCGCTGGCTCCGCTTTTTGCATCTATCGTAATTACTTCGCTTCGGCGGTCGCCGAGTAGACTCATCACGGAATTCCGGCAATCCACCGGGCAATCCACCGCAAGTAATTCTATTGGCTCATGACGCCTCTCGTCGACTATTCTCAGGATTACATTTGGTTTGCCCACACAAAGCTCATACCCTTCACGGCGCATATTCTCCAGCAAAATTCCCAGATGCATCAGCCCTCTGCCGGAAACATTGAATTCTTCAGGACTCTGCCCAGCTTCCACCCTCAAAGCAACATTCTGCTGAAGCTCCTTTTGCAGTCTATCTCCAATCTGCCTGCCCGTTACGTATTTGCCGTCTCTGCCGGCGAAAGGCCCATTGTTGACCCTGAATGTCATTGTCATTATCGGCTCATCAACAGGGACAACCGCAAGCCTCGAAGGTTTATCCGCACAGGCAATAGTGTCACCAATATCAACCGGGTCAAGCCCGGATATCGCACAGATATCACCAGCGCGGGCGCTTGAAACCTGCTTTCGACCAAGGCCCTGAAACTGATGAATCTGCATAACTTTTTGCTGAGTATGCAAACCGTCGGCGTCAATTACTGTAACCAGCTGGCTTTCGGTTATTTTTCCCGCGAAAACCTTGCCAATTGCTATTCGTCCAACATAGTCCGAATACTCCTGGTTTGTCACCAGCATTTGCAACGGCGCATCCTGGACAACTGTTGGCGAGGGAATATTGTTTATTATCGCATCGAATATTACATGGACATTATTTGTTTTATTAGCCAAATCTGTTGTTGCCCAACCCTCTTTGGCTGATGCGTAAACAAGTGGAAAATCGAGAGCCACATCATCTGCGCCGAGTGATACGAGCAGATCGAATACTTCATTGACGACATCGTCCGGCCTGCTGTTTTCGCGGTCTACCTTGTTGACCACGACTATGGGTCTTAGCTTGTGCTCAAGGGCCTTACTCAATACAAATCTTGTTTGCGGCATAGGCCCTTCAAATGCATCAACCAAAAGCAGCACACCGTCTGCCATTTTCAAAACACGTTCAACCTCTCCGCCAAAATCAGCATGTCCCGGCGTGTCGATTATATTGATTTTATATTCAGTGCCTTGTGAATCCGTGTAGTCAATCGCACAGTTTTTACTGAGAATTGTTATACCGCGTTCCCTCTCCAGGGGATTGGAATCCATAATTAGTCCATGCTCGCCGCCCGCGAGCTTATCAAGCTCGGCCTGCCGAAACATCCCCGACTGATACAGAAGCTGGTCTACTAACGTTGTCTTGCCGTGGTCAACATGGGCAATTATCGCTACATTACGAATATAGTCTGAATACATAATAAATTCTCAAAAAGGGATTAGTGAAAATTAAGGAATTGGCTAACCCTTGTCGTACAAACCTATAGCTATACATTATTTTCTTATGAATGTCAATAGAGGACCGCGTATTTCAGCGTTCACAAAGGCCTGTCCACTAATAACCTCATTGTTCTACCCCCATGCTCCCGGGGCACACCAGCGTCCGGGACATTCTGGTTCTAATCACTCGACCAGCGGGTTTCCTCTAACGAGGCCAGTCGATGCCCTTGATGCCGCGAATTGTCAGGTTCGCGTCCGGCAATCCGTCCCGTGCGGGGCGAATTTTGTTGGCCTGAAGGAAGCGGACCTGTCCGTCAGCAAACAGGAAATTACTGCTGCCCTGCCAGCACCACCATCCATCGTCTTTGCCGTCATTTATGGGTGAATGATTGCTGGACCATTCCCCGATAAGGATTTTTCCGGATGGACTGGCCACATCATCGCATTGTTGCGGTATGGATGGCTGGGGATTTGTATAAGTATCGCTCTTATCGCTCATCGCGTCAATCTGCTGCGGACTGTGGTAGAAGGCCATTGAGTAGGCGTAACTGGTGGCCTCGTATTTGTCTTTGTCGGTGGGGTCTTCGGGACAGAACAGAACGGAAGGATTGTTCTTATTGACCCTGTTGCTCAGATAAGGGGCAACAAAAGACCGCCAGCCGCGTCCCATCCACAGCCAGTAACCGACCGGCAGCGGGTCCTGGGCACAGGGGTATGTATCCTCGTTTTCATTCAGGTACATGTTCACAGCTAAATTGATTTGCTTTAGATTGTGTGCGCACTTCAGGCGCATTGCCAGCGACCTGGCCTTCCCCAGTGATGGCATAAGTATGGAGAGCAAAAGGGCGATGATTGCTATAACGACAAGCAGCTCCACAAGAGTAAAGGCGGGCCGGCTGTGCCCTCTGCTGAACCTTTTAGCTAAGAAAACGCCGTCTTTCACCTTTTTCACTATTCATTAAATAACATACTACGGAATACCAAGTAGATGGACGACAGGAGAATCAATGTGCCGATTATGCCACCTATTATCCAAAACATCAATATAATTATCCCGCCGGAAGACCCGGCCAGAATTTTGCTGACGGCAGAAGAAGGTTCTCAACTGCTAACGGCTTTCTTAACAGACCAATATAGCAGAAATAATCCGGGGAAAATAATAAGTAAGAATGAGAACAGAATCAGAACAATCTCAATGTGGAGTAATTCTCCTATGACTGCTGAAAGCACAAATAGCAACAAGAAGAAAACAGGTGTTTTCCAGGAGAAGCCTACAACTGTTGTTGCAGCAATCTTGTCTTGTCTGGATTTTCTTATGTTATTAATCAACAACCAGATAAGTGCCGCATAGATTGCCCATACAATGAATTGAGGTCCAAAACCAGGCAATTTGTCCCAGTGGAGCAATCTGGAATAGCCTACATACATTAAGATAAGAAAGACAGCAATTACTTTGCATGCCTTTCTGGTTGGAAGCAGCTCCCTCATTGAATAGTTGTCTCCGCCCTTTTTTTTCCAGACAACCATCAGGAGAAGCAATACGGCGCCGGAAGAGAATGTAGACAATATCGAGATGAGTGGTGAGGGTGAATTGACAGAAGTAAATAGTCCTGCCCAGATTAGTAAAAGAGTGAAAAGGAGCCTTCCTCGTTTTCTTACCCACTGTGGAAGCAGTCCTACAAGTTCTCTCGACTTCGTAAGATACGTTTCCCCAATTAATAGCGGAAGCATGAAGGCAAGAACTGAGTGCCAAAATACTACCAGCATAAGTGTTTCAAATATCGCTATACCTCCTACGCTGAGCATCGGTCCATCCGGGGAGTATGATGTCCAGACAACTTTGGTCAGATATGCCTCGTACATTCCAAAGAGCAATCCCGCCGCATACAGCGAACCAAGAGTCGGTTTTCCATAAGAGAAAACGATGGAGAAGAAAAACAATGTATGCAAGAAATACAATGGAAAAACAATAAGTATGCCCCATGGAGCGAAAAAAGGGAACGGAGTAGAGCCTGCGGTTACTTCTGCAAAAAATGTAGAAAAAGCACCTAATATAATCCAGAAAAAAAGTTTATATCTCCTCGGTGGTCGGGCGCTCGCAGTATTATTCATCATAATTATTCTTGTATATATCGGTCCTGGCAGCCGAATATGTTCGCTACTCAACCGTAACGCTTTTTGCGAGGTTACGAGGTTTGTCGACATCGTGGCCTCGAAGCACGGCGGCGTGGTAGGCCAGCAGTTGCAGCGGCACAACGGTCAGCATCGGCTGCAAAAGCTCCGGCACATCCGGGACGGTAATTAAATTGTCGGCGTGTTTTTTGATATTCTCATCGCCTTCGGTTGCAACGACGATAATTTTTCCGCCGCGTGCCCGCACTTCCTCGATGTTGCCCATAATTTTGTCATATTGCGGCCCGGTTGTGGCAATGAAAACAGTGGGCATACCGTCAACAATTAAGGCAATCGGGCCGTGCTTCATCTCCGCCGCCGGCAGACCTTCGGCGTGAATATAGCTTATTTCCTTGAGTTTCAAAGCACCTTCGAGGGCGACAGGGTAATTAAAGCCCCTGCCCAAGAAAAGCCAATTGTCCCTGTCGATATTTGCCGAGGCAATCTCTTTAATATGGTCGGACTGCTGTAGTATCCGGCTTATCTTGTCCGGTATCCGGGAAAGCTCGTCGATGTACTCACCTGCCTGGTTGCTGCTGATATGCCTTCTTCTGCCTAATTCAATAGCTAACATTGTCAGCACAGCCACCTGGGCGGTAAATGCCTTTGTGCTTGCAACTCCGATTTCCGGGCCGACGTGAAGATATATCCCTGAGTCGGTCGTCCTGGCGATGGAAGAGCCGACGACGTTAACAATGCCGAGCACCGTTGCTCCCCGCTCTTTTGCCTGCTCTACCGCTGCAAGTGTGTCGGCGGTTTCGCCTGATTGGCTTATCGATATAACGACGGTGCCGTCCTCAATGATTGGATTGCGATATCGAAATTCGCTGGCGTACTCGGTATCTGTCGGGATACGCGCAAGTTGCTCAAACAAAAATTCTCCCACCAGGCCCGCGTGGAATGCGGTGCCGCAGGCCGTCAGGATAATGTGTTTGGTCCGCGTAAGCTCACGCAGGTGGTCGGCTATTCCGCCGAGTTTAATTTTCCCGTTTTGCCTGTCGATTCTACCGCCCATACAGGTGCTCAAAGCTGTCGGCTGTTCAGAAATCTCCTTAAGCATATGATGCGCAAAGCCCTTCAGCTCGATTTGCTCTAATGAAAATTCGATTTGCGTCAGGTCCTTGGCGACGGTAACATTGTCAATCGTCTTGGTATGAAAGCCCCGTGGGCCTACGGTAACCATCTCGTTGTCGGCGAGATATATTGCCTGAGTTGTATGCTCTACGATTGCAGCCGCATCCGAGGCAAGGATATATTCGTTATCGCCGACTCCCAAAATGAGTGGGCTTCCCCTTTTGGCGCCGATAAGGGTATGGGGGAAATCCGAGGACACAATCGCCAGGCCGAAGGTGCCGTGCAGTTCGCCAAGGGCCCGCTGAACCGACCATTCAAATTTGTTCTGCCCGTCGAATTGTTTTATCCCTTTATCCTCGTCACCCTTGGCGTAAAAATAGCCGATTAAGTTTGCTATAACTTCGGTGTCGGTCTCACTGGTAAAGTTTGTCCCTTCATTTTGCAGCCATGTCTTCAGTGTACCGTAGTTTTCGACAATGCCGTTATGAACAACGGCGATTTTACCGGTATGGTCCAGATGCGGATGTGCGTTAATGGTGTTCGGCTTGCCGTGCGTCGCCCAGCGCGTATGGCCGATGCCGAATGTCTCAGCTTTGTCAGGCTCATCTAAAATCTCTTCCAGGGCACTGATTCTGCCGCTGGTCTTTTTGATTTTTATCGCACCGCTGCCTAATAGCGCCACACCGGACGAGTCGTAACCCCGGTACTCCAGCCGTTTCAATCCTTCTATAAGAATTGGCTGCGCAACTTTTTTACCCAGATAAGCTACTATGCCGCACATTCATATATTCCTTACTCAGGGAAACTTTCGTAACATAAATCGGCAGAAAACACAACACCCATAATACAAAAACAACACGAAAAGAAAAACGGCTTTCAGGAAATTGTGCCCAAAGGTAGGGGCGGTTCGCGAACCGCCCATACAAGCTTTAAGCGGCAAACCGCTTCTGGGTATTTGCGTCGGCTACCAAATACTTTTCGACGAAAGCAGCGAATATGGCCAACACAACGGCCTTGGATTGGTTTCAGGCAGAGTCGTTCCTGTCCCTGCCGGCAGAACAATCCCGCACATGGGCTGGAATCTCGTGAAGCTGCCCGAAGATATGGATTTATTTGCCGGCCTGGGAAAGGAAAAACATTTCTATTTCGCGCACTCTTTTTATGCCGATGTTACTGACAGCCAGGCAAAAATCGCTTACACTGATTATGGCTTTGACCTGTCGGCATCAATACAAAAGGGAAATATATACGGCACACAATTTCATCCTGAGAAAAGCAGCAAAAGCGGCTTAAAGGTCCTGAAGAATTTTGCTCAAATTTGTGAGGGAACAAATTCCTGATGTTGGCCAAAAGAATCATCCCCTGCCTCGATGTTAAAGATAATCGTGTGGTCAAAGGCGTGCATTTTTTGAATCTTCGTGACGCCGGCGACCCGGTGGAACTCGGCACAAGATACAGTGACGACGGTGCTGATGAGCTGGTATTTCTGGACATTACCGCTACCATTCGCTTCCGCAAAACAATCGTCGAGCTTGTCGAGAGGGTCGCCGAAAATGTTTTCATTCCGTTTACCGTTGGTGGCGGGATACAAACGGTCGAACAAATCGACGGGCTTTTGCGAAGCGGGGCCGAAAAGGTTTCGGTGAATACCGCCGCGGTCCGGAATCCGAACATAATTGCCGAAGCCGCTCGACGCTTTGGCAATCAATGTGTTGTACTGGCCATTGACGCACGCCGGTCAAAGGCAAACCCGGACAGTCCGCAGGATGCCTTACGGCAATGGCAGGTTTGTGTAAAGGCAGGTTCGGAACCAACCGGCATCGACGCTATCGAATGGGCCGTCAAAGGCGAGAAGTTGGGTGCAGGTGAGATACTTTTGACAAGTATGGACGCCGACGGAACTAAGGCAGGTTACGATATCGAGCTTACCAAAGCCGTATCAGATGCGGTCAACATTCCTGTAATTGCATCCGGCGGAGCAGGAAAACTCGAACACCTCTACGAAGCCATTGTTGACGGCGGCGCAGACGCAGTCCTTATGGCCTCAATCACTCACTTTGAAAATTACACCATCAGACAAATGAAAGAGTACCTCGCCGGCCGCGGCATCCCCGTAAATCTCTAATATGCTGTGTACAGAAGTCTCGTTCCTTACTTTAGCCATTCGTACAGCTCGTAATGGTCCCTGCTCATGCCCATTTTTTCATATATTTTCTGAGCAGACTTGTTTTGCTTGTCCACGTACAATCGCAGGCCCACCAGCTCCGGTGACTCCATCACCTGTTTGGTCAAACTCAAATACAGCTTCTTGAAGACGCCGCGTCCTCGCGCCTCAGGCACGACATAAAGCGAATGTATCCACAGCACAGTTCCGTTACGCCAGTCGCTCCATTCCGGTATCGCCAGAAGCGATCCCAGAATTTGGCCTTTTTCCTCCGCCACCCAATAGGTCCCCCGTGCCGGCTGCTGAAAAACACCACGCACTCCCTTGCTTACGACATCCTTATTCAGCCTCAGCCCCTCCGTCTCCCGCGCCATCTTCAGTTGCAGCTCAACGATACGTTCGGAGTCACCTGACTTTGCCTTGCGAATCTTAATCATGCTGCCGAGTCCGTCACCGGCCAATGATTGTCCACCTGCCTTGTAGCCCTGACCGAAAGATTTAGAAAGTGTCTAAATACGTGTCGATTTCCCACGTGGTAACCTGCTTCTTGAACTCGTCCCATTCCTTTGTCTTTACATCGATGTATCTTTCAAACAGATGCGCTCCGAGAACTTCTTCCATAAGTGTGTCTCTTTTCAATTCATCGAGGGCTTCCCGTAATGACGTTGGCAAAACGCCTATATTTTTCTTGACGAGGCTTTCATCGTCGAGGGTGTATATATTTTCCTCGACCGGCTCAGGGGGGGCGAGCTTATTTTTAATACCGTCCAGGCCGGCTTTCAACATAACTGCAAATGCAAGGTATGGATTGCAGGCAGGGTCCGGACAGCGCAGCTCAATTCTCGCAGCTTCCTGCTTGGCTTTGAACCATTTTGGAACCCTCAAAAGAGCCGAGCGGTTCATAGCGGCCCAGGTGATATATACGGGCGCCTCGAAGCCGGAGACCAGTCTCTTGTACGAGTTGACCGTGGGACAGAGAACAGCACACATTGAGTTGATATGTTTTATCTGCCCGGCAATGAAACTATAGGCGACTTTTGACAGATTGTATTTGCTTCCTTCTTCGTAAAAGGCATTTGTTTTTGCTTCAAACAGACTTTGGTGAATGTGCATCCCGGAGCCGGCGGCATCCATTATCGGCTTGGGCATAAAGGTGGCGTGCAAATTGTGCATTTGAGCTATCTTCTTGGCGGTATATTTTAATGTAACCACCTTGTCGGCTATATCCAGGCAGGGCCCGTAATGAAAATCTATTTCATATTGACCCAGGCCGACCTCATGATGAGACGTTTCAACCTTAATTCCGAAATTCTCAAGGGCCGCTATTATGTTCTTTATGACCTTATATCCTTCGTGGGACGAAAGGTCGAAATAGCTGCCATAATCTATCGGCGACGTCCTGTTTTGGTCATCGACTCTAAACAGATAGAATTCCGGCTCCGGCCCGACGTTATATTCGAAGCCCTCTTTTGCCGCCTCGGCGGCTGCTTGTTTAAGAATAAATCTGGGGTCGCCTTCGAAGGGTTTGCCGTCAGCGCGGTAGATATCACATATCAACCTTGCTGTTTTGCCGTTTTCGGTCAGCCAGGGCACAACGGCGTAAGTTGCCATATCCGGCTTCAAAAAGAGGTCACTCTCCTGTATTCGGGCGAAGCCTTCGACTGAAGAGCCGTCGAACCAGACCCCGTTGCGTGATGCGTCCTCGAGCTGCTCAACGGGTATGATGAGCTCCTTTATGACGCCGAGTAAGTCGGTAAACTGCAGGGTAATAAATTTTATATCGTCTTTTTTAACCTGCTCTAACACCTTTTTAACTTCCATTTAGATTCCCTTTTTTTAATTGACAATCGTTACTTGACGGCTGCAATTTCTTGACGTTTCCAGCTTGAGAAACGCTCGTATTCTGATGTGGCCTATTCTGGCCAAGGCGAGAGAAAAGTGCAAGATAAATTTCAAAAATTAGGATTTAAGCCCCGTTAGCTAACGTTGGACTATGAAAGTAACATCTTCCGGAGCAGGGGGCCGGACTTTTTTTCGTGGTTTTTCTTTGCCGCCGTCGTCGCTGCCATCTTCGCCTATGCTGTAGACGACAAAGCCGGTCTCCAGTTTTTTGTACCGCAGGTCCTTGCCGTCAAACGGGTCTTTTGGGACGGCGTCCAGATAGGTTGGCACAAGGTTCGATAGACTATCCGGAAGCTTACCTGTGGCAAGCCGACAACGCTCTATCGCAAGGCCGGCCTGGGCGGTGCGGAGTTGAGCGGAGCTTCTTATATCAATCATGGTGACCCGGGAAAATGCAGGCATAATTAGGTGCAGGAGAATATGGATTTTGGATATTTTGTCAAATTTGTCCTTGACGGTGCCAACAGCTTCTTGACGTTGGTATAGTGGAAGCTGCATAGCTTTTATATAATCATTCATAAAGTCCAGGTAAGCGGCTGCATCCATATCAGCCAGGCCTGCAAACCTGTAGAGGTAAATCCCCAGTACACCGAGTAGATGCGGACGGTTACCAGCCATGTCAAGCACACGGGGGATTTGAGTGGCTGGCATTTTGAAGATGCTGAATCCGGCACACTGCTCACCCGCAAACGCGCGGACCATCGCCGAAGGGTCCTCGGCTTCTGCCAAAGCCCCGATAAGCTTGACCAATTGCTCATCCGTAAATTCAGTTCTGTTGATGACATGTTCGATTGTCGACACGGCAAGCGCCTGGCACGCGATGCGAACAAGCTGCGAGATGAGCAGCGGCTCTTTGGAAAGCGAGCGCGACAGCCCAATGCCTGAAGCTATCGAGTCCACAGCAATCTTCGGTTTGTCATTCTCAGCGTGTACCACCGCTTCGAGCTTGAGCAGCATGGCACCCGTACGGATGTCGGCAAGATAAGGCATAAGTGCTTCAAAGCCTTTGCTAAGGTCAATGGGATATCGGCTGTGCTCTATCGCCGCCCCTTTACGAAGCAGTTCAAGTGCCTGCCGGTTGTCGGCAAGGTACTGAGTGATAAGTGTTTTGGTCTCCTTGGTTAGAGCTTCTGTCCGCCCGGGCAGCTCTGCACGGCCTACTACCGGCATAAGATTGGATTCTTCCGGCTCCTCCAGCTTATGATAGTGCGAGAAGGCCTTAGTTATGTAGTCGGCGGCATTTTCGGCCGATTCCGGTATCGAGTACCAATCGTCTAATTCGGCACAGGTGACAGGGTAGCCGGCGGCAGCGATGGTGTTGAGCCTTGCGTTGAGTCTTGCTCTTAAGGCGCTTCTGTAAGCCCAAAAGGCGGCGATAATAATAACCAGCACTATTAACAGTGTGTGCAAAACTTTCCGTTTTCGACGCGGATTTTCGGCATTGCTCTGTTCGTCCATTCCAAAATCTCCTTTCAAGATTTAGTCTGCTTTGACCTTTTGGCCTTTTGCGGATTGTAATTCGGATTCGGCGTCATAATCTGTGCGTTTACCTTATTTCGCCAATCTGCCAGCATTGTACTTAATTTTTTGGTCTTTTTGGGCATTTTTTTTGCGAGGTTATCCTGCTCACCGATGTCGTCTTTTAGATTATAAAGCTCAAACCTGTTACCGGAACCGCAAATACTTTCATCGAACCATTCAATCAGCTTATAATCGCCGCAGCGAACCGCTCCGCCAGGGCCTATACTGCTGCTGTGATAATGTGGATAGTGCCAGTAAATGGCCCGGCGTTTGAGTGAGCCGCTTTGCGCAAGCAGCGGCACCAGACTTCGCCCGTCAATTTCTTTTTTCGTCTTATTCTCTAAGCCGAGGATTTCAAGAAAGGTCGGGAAAAAGTCCACGCTGATTACCGGCTCGCCGCAAACACTGTCGGCTTTGGTTACTCCGGGCCACCGCACAATCAAGGGTACCCTTATGCCGCCTTCGTACAAGTTGGCTTTGCCGCTGCGCAGGGGAGTTTGCTTGGCGGCCCTTTCCAATCCGCCGTTATCGGAGAAAAAGACAACTATTGTCTTGTCGGCAATTTTCAGCTCATCCAGTTTTCGCAGCAGTCTGCCTACACTATTATCCAGCTCTTCAATCATCGCTGCAATTACCGGATTGTTCTGCGGCAAATCGGAACCGGTTTTGTTTTTATATTTATCAACCAGCTTCTTCTTTCCCAAAACCGGACTGTGGATAGTATTGTGCGTAACATAGAGAAAGAAAGGTCTGTCCTTGTTCTTTTCCAGGAATTGCAGTGATGTTTCGGTAATTACCCCTACGTTGTGAGCGTCCTTCTCAGGGTCCTGGCGGGACTTTGGTTTATAGGTAATTATTGATTCGTCAAAGCCTTGCTTGTCGGGATTGTATGACCTGCTTTGCGGCGGCTGCTTGGCAATGCTCAAGTGCCACTTTCCGAAACTGGCTGTTTTGTAGCCGGCGGCCTTGAGAACTTCCGCAATCGTTATTTCCTCAAGCGGCAGGTATTTTTGCCATTTTGGTTGTTTGAGTTTCTCGTAAGGATAATTGCCACCAGCAATAAAATCGGTCAGGTGCAGACGGGCCGGGTACTTTCCGGTCATAATGGACGCCCGCGTCGGCGAGCAGACCGGGCACGCAGCATAAGCGTTTGTAAATCTCATACCCTCTGCGGCTAATCGGTCAATATTGGGCGTTTCATAGAAGCTGCTGCCGTAGCAGCCCAATTGTGACCAGCCAAAATCATCGGCGAGGACAAAAAGAATATTCGGCTTTACTATATCTTTGCCCTTTTTTGCAGACCCTGAGCCGAGACCTAATGTCCTGCCCGAACATCCCGGCAGTGCAAGTGCTGCCGCTGTGAAACCTAACGATTTAATAAATTCCCTGCGGTTCATCCCGTCAGAAATATTAGCTTTTTGTACCATACTCTTACCTCCGTTGGAATTTCTAACGGGCTTCATTGTATAGTGTCCTTAACTGCAATACTTCGTTTGCTTTCCTGAATAGAATACACGATTTCTCAACTGTAGTTAAGAACAAATACCAGAAGTTCGCTTACGCAATTACTATTTTCTTGAATGTGAATTTGTGGGCGTCGGCGTCGATTTTTATTGGGTCGTCCGGAATCCTCGGACCATCTTACATTTGCCTGGAGAGGTAAATAAAGGTAAAATATGTGAAGGTGTATCTTATGCAGCAGACAGTAACATCGACCAAAAGCGTTTTAACGTGCCTTGTCGCCATCGCGTTATGTGCTTCGCAGAGTCTCGGCCAGCGCGAAATCGAGATAGAGGCATCGGCAAAGAACGTCGGCAAATACGAGAAGCTGGAACTGAGCATCCGAGCCGATAGTCGCTATGATAATCCATTTGACCCCGAACAGGTCGCCCTGACCGTGCTGCTCAAGACGCCCGCCGGCAGCCAAATTTCACTGCCCGCCTTTTACTGCCAGGACTACGAGCGCCGCAGGCTTGACCAGGGGCGCGGCAGAGCAAACTGGTACTACCCCATCGGCCAGGGCTCCTGGAAGGCACGTTTTGCACCGATGCAAACCGGCACATACTCGGCGACTGCAAGGCTGAAAGACCAAAAAAGAACAGTTCATTCAGAAAGCGTCCGATTCAACTGCACACCTTCATCGCAAAAAGGCTTCATCCGAACCAGTCCGAGAGACAGCCGTTTCTTCGAGCTCACCGAAGGCGCCCCCTTTTTTGCCATCGGCCAGAACCTCGCCTTCATCGGCGAAGGCCAGTACGTCAACCTTACGAAAGCAGAACAGATTTTCAACAAGCTTGCGCAAAACGGCGCAAACTTCCTGAGAATCTGGACCTGCTGCAAGGACTGGGCAATGGCCATCGAAGCAAAAAAAAGTGCCTTCGACCGCTCATGGCACCGAAGAAAAATTATTGTGCCGATACCCGGCAGCGAGAATGACCCAACGCCTCGCAAGTGCGTAAAGCTCGAAGGCAACGATGGAGCGTCCATCACCGTCTCGCCCTCGCATCCGGTAGCGCTTCAGCCGAACACGCGTTACGTGTTCACCGGCAAATTCACAGCAGAGGGAGCCAGTGGGCTGCGAGTAAACATCGCTCGCGACAATGGCAAAACACACTTCAATGCACCTGCGAAAGGCAAGTGGCGAGAATTCCGCCGAGAGTTTGTCACCGGTGAAAATGATTTCTGGCTTGCAAGGACCGCCCTCAGCCTCGTCGGCGCCGGCACAATCTGGCTGGATAACCTGTCACTAAAAGAGGCTGCCGGCGGAACAGAACTGCTCTGGGAGGCAGATATAAATCGCCCGATAAGGGGCATCTACAATCAGCTCGATTGCTTTATGCTTGACCAGCTTGTAGAAGCAGCCGAGAGAAATGGCATCTATCTGATGTTGTGCCTTATCACCAGAGACCTCTATATGAATTCACTATCCGACGACAGCAGCCCCGAATATCAGCAGGCAATCCGCGATGCGAAGAAGTTGATGCGTTATGCCGTTGCACGATGGGGTTATTCCACCAGCGTAGCTGCGTGGGAGTACTTCAATGAGATAGATCCCGGCAAGCCCACCGACCGCTTCTATGCCGAGCTGGGTGAATATCTGGAGCAGATTGACATCTACCATCATTTGCGCACCACCAGCACCTGGCATCCTTCGGCAAAAGATTGTCGTCATCCCAGGCTCGATATAGGCCAATTGCACCACTATATGCGACCGCAGACGCAGCAAAGCTACAAGGATGAAGTCTCAGTCGTAATCGACAGGGTGCGGTTTCTGAGGCAGTACGCCCCGAGCAAGCCGGTGCTTATTGGCGAGTTCGGCCTGGCAACGCCAAAATGGGGACTCAGCGAAAATATGAAACAGGACAGCGAAGCAGTGCATTTTCACAATTCGCTTTGGGCGTCGGCTTTTGCCGGAACTTCCGGCACCGCGATGTTCTGGTGGTGGGACCAGCTCGACAGGCAGGATGCTTACAGACACTATCGTCCCCTCGCCGCGTTCCTCGCCGACGTCTCCTTCGCGGGAATGAACAAAATCACAGCCACCGCATCCGACAAGCAGCTTCGTCTCCTCGGCTGCCAGGGAAGCGACCGTGCATACTTATGGCTCTTCAACCCTCAGGCTGCGTGGTGGAAAATCGTCGTCGAAGAGCGCCAACCGAAGCAAATAAAAGGCACAACAATTTCGGTCCAGGGCCTCCAGCCCGGTAACTACACCGTCGAATGGTGGCATACTTACGAGCCAAAGTTCGTCGAAAAGAAACGGCTTTCGCTCACACAGGGCGCCTTACGAATTTCTGTTCCTCCGTTTAGCAGGGACATCGCTTGTAAAATCAGAATGACAAAATAGCGAGCGCAAAAAACAAAGCCGCCGATGCGGCCTCGTTTGCAACTGCTCCTAACAAAGGCGTTTGGGACACCTCTAAAACTGGGCGGTACTGGACTTGAACCAGCGGCCTCCTGCGTGTCGATTAGAGACGCTGCTCCTAAACCTTAATTTTACAACGATTTATACCCCTCTTTTCAACACTTATACAGGAAGTAGTTACAAAGTAGACACACCACCCACTGGGAACCCACTCAGAACCTGTTGCTCTCTGACGCTAGATTGCCGCTGTGAGTGGTTGGAAGATGGGAGGTTTGTCTGATAATGGACAAAGCTCCTAAGCTTCCTCCGCTTTTTGAGAAGGCAGAGTAGAAAATATGGAACGACCGGCCCTGTGATTGTAAAGGTCGTCATAAGCCGATAAAGCTTATGCGACAAGGTGGTACGTAGCCACCGACAATCGCGGATTATTAGCCTTGCGGCAACAGAGC
>DUZJ01000073.1 GCA_013349615.1 Planctomycetota bacterium
AGGCTGTGCCAAGTTAGGAAATGCTCTTGAATATGACTTTGACAGTGCAAAGGAACAAGGGAACACTATGCTGAAGACAAAGGAATTTACCATTGAGCTGGAAGAAATAGACGCGGGCGAAAACCCACTTCGGTTGGAAGGAAAAAATAAAGGCATTACCGAACTTGCTGATTCGATAAAAAGAATTGGTCTTATTAGTCCCCTTGTTGTAGCTCATGGTTCTGATGATGGCCGTTACCGTCTTATCGCCGGTCATCGCAGATTTGCTGCATGTAGAAGAGCTGGTCTTAAAAAAGTACAGGTTCGCATAATTGAAGGTGACCAACGAGAAATTTGTGAGATTGCACTTGCCGAGAATCTGTTTCGAAAGGACCTTAGCCCGGTGGAAATGGCGGTGGCCGTGGTGGCTCTGATCAAAGAAGGCGGTATGGACCGCAAACAGGTGGCGAGTATTTGTCATAGGTCGCGTGCGTGGGTAAGAGAGCAAGAGGAAATCGTGAGTTGGCCGGCAGATGTGCAGAAGGCCATTCACGACGGTTGGTTGTCTGTTTCGGCTGCATCGAATATTGCCTTGGTTCCTGACGATGCTCATAGGAGTTTCCTGCTAGGTCAAGCAAAAGAAAAGGGTGCAGGTGCTCGAACTCCTGCTGCATGGCTTCACGCATACCATAGGGCTTCTAAGCGTCGCGTATCGCGTATAAAAATGAGTGCCATGGATGCAGACAAAACCAGTTTGTTTACTAAGCTACGCTGGACAGCAAACAGCAGTTGTGCCGTAATTGTAGCACACCCCGATGACGAAACTCTCTGGGCTGGTGGCACGATATTGATGCATCCAGAGGCTAATTGGACAATAATTGCTCTTTGTAGAAAAAGCGATCAGGACCGGGCACCTAAGTTTTTCCGAGCACTTGAAAAGCTTGGTGCTACTGGTTCCATGGGTGATCTCGACGATGCTCCTGAACAATTGCCACTGGTTGGACGTGAAGTGCAAGACACAATACTTGAACTACTGCCCTCCGATAGATTCGACCTTATTATTACCCACGGTCTTTCGGGTGAATATGCCCGTCATCTCAGACATGAGGAAACGGGAAAAGCAGTTATGGCTTTATGGGAAAGCCAAAGACTATTTGCCAAGGAAATCTGGAGATTTGCATATGAAGATGGTGATGGCGAGTATCTTCCTCGAGCAGTTCGGGATGCAGATTTGAAAACAAAGCTTCCTAACAAAATCTGGCAAAGAAAATATGATATTATTACTAACATTTATGGTTTCGAATCTGATAGTTTTGAGGCTAAAACTACCCCACGGAAAGAAGCCTTTTGGTGCTTGAAATCGGTTGACAAATTACAGAAACCTCAGAAAAATAAATAGGAGCATACAAAATGAAAGTGCTGGTACTATATGACTACCCACCTTCGCCTGCAGGACTTGCAACACAAGGCGACCTCCTCCATCGTGGGTTACAAGAACTCGGAGTCGATGTCCATTCGGTACACTTCGAATCGGCCCAGGAAAAAGAGTGGTACTACCGTTGGTTCGGGCCGGATATCGTGGTTGGTGTGGGGTATTGGGGTCATACACCTCACCTTGTGCTGCACCCTCAAAGATATGGCGTTCAAACTGTTCCATGGCTGGTTGCCGATGGTTACATGGCCAATTATTATGAAGTCCTTGATGCTCTACCTCTTATCCTGGTCACTTCCAGGTGGGTCAAAAAAGTTTACAGCAGAGACGGACTTAGTGGAAAAAATATCGAAGTACTTCCGGTAGGCTGTGATACGGATGCCTTTATACCTCGCGATAAGAATGACCCTAAAATTTCTGCCGTTCGGGAAGCACTTGGTGTGGCACCGGACCAGATAATGATTCTGACTATAGGAGGTGACGCAACGTCGAAGGGTGCCCAGGAAGTTATGCAGGCTCTGGCAATTAATGACACAAAAGCACCCGATTGGAAATATGTTTGCAAGGTTTGGCCTCAGCCTCGTACAGAGCAGCAAAACTTGATGGACCTTCAGATGGCGACACAGTTGGGCATTGAGAAAAACGTTATTTACACGACCAATGTTATCTCCCGAAACTTTATGCCCTACCTTTTAGCTGCGTGTGACATCTATGCCGCACCGTCGCGGCTTGAAGGATTCGGTATGATCCAGGTTGAAGCAGGAGCTTGTGGGAAGCCGGTCATAGGTATCAAGGCAATGGGAATGTTGGATACAATGGTACATGGCCAGAATGCATTTCTCGCAGGGATAGCTCAGGAGGTTCGGATGCGAGAAACCACGCTGGGAGACGAATCCGGATATGAACGGGGGCATCGAGTGGTTTTCAAAAAGCCCAGAACAGTTGATTATCGTGCCAGCGTACATGACATTGCAAATTATCTCATGGATTTGACGCAAAATGCCGAATTGAGAAAGAAGATGGGCGAGGCCGGAAGAAAACGTGCTCTGGAGAACTACGATTATCGTGTTATAGCTAAAAGATTTGTCGAGCTTGCATCCGAGAAACTGGGGATTTCGTAAAATGGACAATCGTGACGGGAATCTGATTGAGCAGGCGAAAGCTGCTGCAATCAAAGTGTTGCTGCATAATGCTCATGGTCCTTACCGCGGGCTGCCAAGGGCAGCCGGATGGGGCTATCCGGAACCTTACACACGTGACCTTATGATTTCCTCCTTGGGTATTTTATGTAGCGGCGAAAAAAAACTGATTAAGTCGTTAAAAAAAGCGATGCAAACTCTGGCGCAAAATCAAAGCCGTCTTGGTCATATTCCTTCATTAGTTCACGATTCCACCGACCGCGGCTCAAGCGATTGCACTCCATTGTTTCTTATGGCGGTGGCACTTTTCCGCGAGGTAACAGGTGAAGTCGATTTTCTCGAAGAGGCTGCAAAAAAGGCGATGCTGTGGATGGAATATCAAAGCCCTTCTGACCGGGTCATTGTCGACCAGCTGCCCACAAGTGATTGGCGGGACGAACAGTGGGTTTTGGGGTATGGGCTTTTTGTAAACACTGTAGTTTATATTTATCTGCGGCTTTTCGGCCAACACGACCGAGCATCGAGGTTGCGAGAAATGATGGGTCGATTTACTATAAAAGGCGACAGGCAAAATCGGCATGTTCACGAAGGTTTGCTTTTAAGGCACAAGCCGTATTACGCATTGTGGTCTTACAAAGTGTACAGAAGCGAACGCTTCGACCTGTTAGGCAACAGCTTAGCAATTCTTTCAGGGATTGCATCTCCTTCCAGGGCCAGAGAACTAATTTCTTGGGTGGAAACAGAGTGTGATTCGCTGAGAGAAAGTAAAGAATTAGCGGCTGAGTTGCCGCCAAACTTATTCCCTTATATAAAACCGGGAGACCCGGATTGGATCCCAAGATATGAGCAGTTCAACCAACCTGGTGAATATCACAATGGTGGAATCTGGCCTTTTGTCTGTGGTTTTTATGTAGCTGCTTTAGTGGCTGCCAAAAGATATAAACTTGCAGAAAAAAAACTTATTGCCCTTACAGAACTTATACGGCCCGCTCGGGAAGCAGATGTTAAGTTCGGTTTCAACGAATGGTATAGAGCCCAAGATAGGACAACTCAAGGTCAAGATTGGCAAAGCTGGTCAGCTGCGATGTATTTATATGCTGCTGCCTCAGTTGAGCGAAAAAATACTCCGTTTTTCCAGGAGATACGGTGCAAATCACAGGAAAAAATGCAGCAATCTTAAAATCGAACGTCCAGATTACTAACTTATACAAATGTCTGACCACTGCTTCTTTCTCATCATTTTCCAATACCAAGTTTTTTTAAAAAAACGAAGAATTTTATATTTCGTATAGTGTTTAATCCGTGATGCCATTGTTGTATCCGCGGTTCACCTGAATAAATCACGGTTTGCTGTGAGAATGACGTTGGCAGCGAAAGGCACCCAGCATTATGGATTAAACTCGATGAACGAAACCGCTTTGCGGCTACGCCCGACGCTACAGCGAAATCGGCATGCTCCTCTATGGGGATTGTAAGAAGAACAGCCCGTCAGATGATAGTGTTCAGCAGGGTTTACACGTTTTTTCCGCAGCATTTTTTGTACTTCTTCCCGCTGCCGCAGGGGCATGGGTCGTTCCGGCCGACCTTCGGACCTTCCAGCCGAATCTGCTGTACTTTCTGCTCACCCTGCGGGGCCTGCGCAGCGGCCCGTTGTTGCTCGGCCATCGCAAACTGCCCAACCTCATCGTGGGCCGTTCGACTGACATTCCAGACGCTTTGCGCCCTGGCACCGGCTTCCAAACGCACCTTGAAGATAATATCCGTAACACGGTCCTCAACTGTATCGAGCATCTCTCGGAACATCCGATGCCCTTCTCGCTTATACTCGACTTTTGGGTCCTTCTCCGCCATCGAGCGCATCCAGATACTGTCTTTCAGGTGGTCCATCGAATACAGATGGTCCTTCCACGTGCTGTCGAAAACCTGTATCAAAACGTATTTCTCAAGGTCGCTGAGTTCCGCACGCAGGAACTCTCTTCCCAGTTCAGACAGCTTTTCTTTCCTCTGCGGCCCATCGCCAAGCTCGTCTTCAATCAAAGAGGCACCGAATCTTTCATTGGCCCAGTTTACTAATTCGCTGGTGTCTAAACCGGCAATTTTGTTATCGACCTCTCGCTCTAATTCGCCGTTGTTAAAGCTTTCACTCAATTCAAGCAGTTGTTTATGCAACTGCTTTGGTTTGGTATTCTGTATTCGTTCTATCGAAAAGCCGGCGTTGTATTTTTTGTTCGCCCAGTCGGCCAGCGCCTCGAACGCATATACATTGGCGCCCTGCGGGCCGTAAACCATATTCATCGCAAACTCAACAGGATACTCTATCTCCCTTTGTTTGTACCTGGCTGACGTTTCCTCACCAAGTTGCTCACGGATTTGGGGGATATTCAGACTCGCGAGCTGCTCGAGGCCCAGTTTTATACCGAATTTCGCCCGTGCCCATTCGATAAATGTCCGTAGGCCAAAACCTTTTCTCAAAAATTCGGCGATTTTCGAACAATCTTTTTTATCAACTTGCTCGGCAGCGGCCGAAATCAATTGCTCCTCAATTTCTTCCGGCTCCTGGTGTTTAATTTTACCGGGACTCAAACTGACACGAAAGGCGCTCATAGCCCACTTGCACAAACCGGCGATGTCCCAGCTACGAGGGTCTTCGTAGTTTTCCAAATATTCACCTAAAGATAGCGATATGTTATTTGAAACATCATCCTTTGCCTGCCGCTTGATTAATTTTTCAATCTCATCCGCCTTAATTCCGGCAATATCAGAGGGATTCAAATCAACACCGAAATTAGTCCTGGCCCACTCAGCAATGCACTTGTGCGGATAGTGCTCGTTAAGAATAGTGTCACAATTATTTGCGATTGTTGCCTCTATCATCTCTTCGATAATATTTTTGAGGCCTTTTCCTGCCAGGATTTTGCGTCTCCGCCCATAGAAAATCTTCCGCTGGTAGTCCATCACCTCATCGTATTCCAGCAGGCTCTTGCGTATCTCGTAGTTTCGCTCTTCGACTTTTTTTTGTGCCTTTTCGATGCCCTTGCTTATCCTTTTATGTGCGATCGGCTGTCCCTCTTCCCAGCCTATCCACGAAAGTGCCTTGACAGTCCAATCCGGCGCAAAAACCCGCATCAAGTCATCCTCAAAACTCAAAAAGAACTGGCTGGAGCCGGCGTCACCCTGCCTGCCGCATCGCCCTCGAAGCTGATTGTCAATTCTTCTGGCCTCGTGCCGCTCCGTGCCGAGCACGTGCAGTCCGCCGACTTCAGCTACGCCGTCGCCGAGTTTGATGTCCGTGCCGCGCCCTGCCATATTCGTTGCGATTGTTACATTGCCCCGCATTCGGCCGTCCCGGCCTTCATGCTGATGGCCGGCTTTGGCAACTATCACTGCTTCTCTGTCGTGATGTTTGGCGTTGAGAAGCTCGTGCTCCAGCCCGAATCTTTTCGTTAGTGCCGCCGAAAGCGCCTCGTTTTTTTCCACACTGACCGTACCCACAAGCACCGGCCTGCCGGAGTTGCTGATACCATGTATCTCCTCTACTATCGCGTTGAACTTTTCCTGCATCGACTTATAGATTACGTCTTCCTGGTCGTCTCTGATGCAGGGTTCGTTGGTGGGTATTACAACGACGTCAAGGTCGTATATCTTCATAAACTCTTCGCCTTCGGTGGCCGCCGTGCCGGTCATTCCTGATATTTGGTCATAGAGCTTGAAGAAATTCTGCAGTGTGATAGTAGCTAATGTTTGGGTCTCTTCTTTTACGGCGACAGCTTCTTTTGCCTCCACCGCCTGATGAAGCCCGTCCGACCACTGCCGACCGTGCATCAGTCGGCCGGTAAATTCGTCCACGATTATCACCTTCCCGTCCATAACGACGTAATCTTTTTCTTTTTCGAAGGTCACGTGCGCCCGCAGGCTCTGCTCCAGAAGATGCGGCCATTCCATATTTGAACCGGTAAAGAACGACCCCACGCCGGCTATTTCCTGCGCCGCACCAACTCCTTCGTGTGTAAGATGGGCCGATTTTTTGTCGTATTCGACTTCATAATACTGCGTAACGGTCGTTAGTCTGTCTTGAGCACGCTCAAGCTCGGCCTGAGTTTCTTCTATTACCTTCTGGGCTTTTGCAATTCTCTTGCTGTCCTTATCTTTTTTGGCCTCGGACAGCTCACCCTGAGCGTTGGCCTGTCTTCGCTGGGCGGAATCAATTTGTTTTTGGATACGGCCATACTCATTCTGCTTCCCCATCAGCTTTCTTGCCACCTGGTCTGCCTCTTTATATCTGCTGACGTCATCAAAGGCCGGACCCGATATAATCAGAGGCGTCCTCGCTTCGTCGATTAGAATTGAATCGACCTCGTCGATTATCGCATACTCCAGCGGCCCCTGCACCATTTGCTCAAGTGATATTTTCATATTATCACGAAGATAATCGAAGCCGAACTCGTTGTTTGTGCCGTAGGTAACATCGCAATCATATTGTGCTCTTCGTTCATCGCCGATGGTATCCATACTCGCCTGAATTGCGCCTACGGTCAGCCCCAAAGCGTTATATATCGGCCCCATCCATTCCGCATCGCGCTTGGCTAAGTAATCATTGACCGTAACTATATGGACCTTCCTCCCCGTCAGATAAACAAGATACACCGCCAATGTCGCCACGAGCGTCTTTCCCTCGCCGGTAACCATCTCGGCAATCTTACCCTCGTAGAGGACATTACCGCCGATAAGCTGAACGTCGAAATGCCGCATATCGACGTTTCGTCTTGCCGCTTCGCGCACAACTGCGAAGGCCTCGGCTAAAATATCCTCCGGGCCGGCCCCGGCTTTTAGTGCGGCTTTGAACTCTGCCGTCCTGGCTCGCAGCGCCTCATCATCGAGTTTCTTCAATTGCTCTTCGAACGCACCTGCCTGCTGAGCGATAACCGAATACGTCTTTACCAATCGCTCATTCCGTGAGCCAAAAATCTTTATAAGAATTTTACTAACTTTATCAAACATCAGAATAAAAACCCGAATATCGAATTTCGAATTTTGATTGCCGTTTACTCCTACACTCTCGTTACGTACTCACCGCTGCGCGTATCGACACGCACAGTATCCCCGACTTTAATAAAAGGCGGCACCTGCACGACAAGGCCCGTTTCCAGTGTTGCCGGCTTATTTTGATTGGTCGCCGTCGCGCCCCTAATCTCCGGCGGCGTGTTCTTAACTTCCAAATCCACCGTATTCGGCAGTGTAACTAAAATCGGTTTGCCCTCGTACATAGTAACCTGCAGTTGTGTATTGGGTTTGAGGTATTTGGGCCCATCGCCGAAGGCGTCATCATCGAGACTGATTTGCTCGTAGCTCTTGATGTCCATCAGCACATGCTCGCTCCCGGAAGAGTAAAGATACTCATAAGTATTTTTATCCAGATATGCCTCTTCGACTATCTCCTCCGCACGCAGCCGAACATTTTGAATTGTACCGTCGGCAAGACTTCTTATCTTTGTTTGATAGACAGCGCCGCCTTTGCCTAATTTGACGTGCTGATAATCCACAATTGCATACAATTTACCGTCTATCTTAACGGTCTGACCTTTTCTCATCTCCGATGCTCTCATTTCGTTCTCCAAAAAACTCGTAAATCCTCAATCTTCTATTTCGTTCCCCCTGGTCACGAGAAACAGGCCACGAGATAAGTATTGCAAAACTACCCCGAAATGTCAAGAAATCGATGGTAATGTTTACCGGCCTCACATTTTTTATATATCAGGACGTTCGGTAGTACCTTATGATATCAGCGTACGGTAGAGCTAATTTCGAAGTCCGAAGAGGCTTTTGCTGATGAGTTATTGGATAAGGTAAATGCCATCACACCGTGGGCCTGCGTCCTGAGGCCGGGGAAATGGGTCGGTGGCGACCATACCAGCGACCCCCAACGTGTATTTCTGTCCCGTACGCAAATAAAAGCCGAGCAAGCTCGTTTCTCAAACTTTGCCTGCTCGGATTAAAGCTAAATAAAGTGATTCGCAGAAGGAATTTGTATTTAGTAGCTTGGAGTTCGCTGGGCTTTGCGCATCCGCCGGCGATTTTTCTCCGACGGTTTCTCGTAATAGGCATTGCGCTTCATATCTCTAATCAAGCCCTCTTTTTCGCACAGCTTCTTGAAGCGTCTTATCATTTGTTGGACCGATTCGCCGGTTCGCGATTTTACTTTCAGCATAAAAAAAAGACCCTTTCGTACCTAAATGCTTAACAAAACAATAATGACAAAGAAACTTTTAGTCTATTTCGTCAAAATATACAAAGCCCTTTATTCTAATCCATAATGTACATTATATCAAGAGAAAAATTGTTGCTGAAAATTTTTAACGCAAAAGTAGCCCTTTGGACTGAAAAACGCGACTCTTATTTTAAAAAACTCGCGAATTTGATGAATCAGCCGGTGGCTAACGTTCCTAACGGGCCTGTCGAGAGGCCACCCGTGACGGATAACCACAGCATATTTTTCATCCTTGAGTAATATGTGTAAATATGCTAAAATAAAAAAATAAAAATTAGGCACGAGGACACAAGGAAAAAAGAAGTGAGCTAAAGTGAGCTAAAGTGTCTAAAGTGAGCTACAGTAGAAAAATAATCCGTAACTTTAGGCACTCCAAACTTTAGGCACTTTACACTTCTTGTTATTTTGGTGCCTTTGTGGCAGAAAAGCGGTTTTGGAGGTGTTTTTTAATTGGAGAAATTTCGCCAGACGCTGAGAGTTAGAAAAGAGCGGGCCATATTGGTCGCCGCTATCCTGCCCGCCCGCAACGATTCCGACGATTTAGCCGAGCTTACCGCCTTAGCTGAAAGTGCCGGCGCTATTGTCGTCGATAGATTTCAGCAGAAAATCCGCAAGATAAATCCCGCCACCTACATAGGTAAGGGTAAAGTTGGCCAGCTTGCCGGCAGAGTCAAGCGATTCAAGGCCGACGTTGTTGTATTTGATAACGACCTGTCCCCCGGTCAGATTCGCGAGCTTGAGAAGATTATCGAAGTCAAAGTCCTCGACCGCAGCGAGTTGATTTTGGACATATTCGCCACGAGGGCAAAGACGAAGCAGTCCAAGCTTCAGGTCGAGCTGGCCCAGTTGGAATATACGTATCCCCGATTGACCAGGATGTGGTCGCACCTCGACGCCGTGGCCGGCGCAGGCGGCGGAACGGCGGTGGGGACCGTCGGCGGTATCGGAACACGCGGGCCGGGCGAACAGCAGTTGGAAATCGACCGGCGATTGGTTAATAAGAAAATCACACAGCTAAAACGCGAGCTTGCGAATATCGACAAGCGCAGGATTCGCGAGATTGACGGCCGAAAAGGACTGTTCAAAATCTGCCTCATAGGCTATACGAACGCAGGAAAAAGTACTCTCCTGAATGCTCTCACCAACGCCAATGTCTTTGTCGAGGACAGACTCTTTGCGACACTGGACACGCGAACGAGAAAATGGATGCTGGGCAGCGGGGCCGAAGTGCTTTTAAGTGACACCATCGGTTTTCTAAAAAGTCTCCCTCATCAGTTAATCGCGTCGTTTAAGGCAACGCTGGAAGAGACCATCAATGCCGATTTGCTCCTGCATATCGTAGACGTCTCCAGTCCGGATGCTCTCGACCAGATTGAATCCGTGGACAATGTCCTGGCAGAGATAGAATGCAGCGAAAGCCCGACATTGCTGGTGCTCAACAAAGTTGATATTGTAAGAAAAGTAAGCGACCTTGAGATGGCGCAGACGCTGTTTCCCGATGCGGTCTGCATTTCAGCCAAAACAGGCCTCGGACTCGAGCAGTTGAGAGAAGCGGTGCTGACAAGGTACAAGGGCGCTGCTGTTTTACTGCGTGTAAGTTCCAGCCAATCGGACGGCAGAATCCAGAGCTTCTTGCGGGCCTACGGCCAAATCGTGAAAGAGCAGTACCGCGACGGCTCTGTTCAAATCGACGTCCACCTCGGACGAAACCAGCTACCAGGCCTGAAAAGACTAAAACCAGAAGACATCGAAATCGTAGAAGCCTCAAGTGAGTCACGCACCAATTAGCCATGAGCCTAAGCTCAATTGGTGCGAGACGAGCTTGGGGATGGCTCGGAGCAACTTTCGGTAATCACCACGCATTTACCGTGTTAAAAACCACTATCTTTATTACTTGACCTTTCCTGTGGCCGCCCACTCCACGCCGCGGGCGATTATCCTCTGCACATTGGGGTTGCTCAGGGCCCTGCCATCGTGACCGAAGGCGTTGTGAACGGTGCGGCCCTTGCCGTAATTCAAGGTAAAGACCAATGGCTCGGTCTTCTTGCTCCAATCGGAGTAGGACTCCACCAGCACATTGATTTGGCCTGTCCCCTGCAGCTTTGCGTACAGCTCGTCGTCGGTCTTGAAGTTGCTCATCCCTTTGGTGATGGGATGCTCCTTGTTGACCACCTTTGCCTCGAAGACACCTCGCGGGCCGTGTCCCGATGTACCCATCACCCATTTGCGGCCGCAGAGACTGCCGAATTCTTCCCACTTGGCGAAAGAGGCACTGGCCAGGTGCTGGACAAAGAAGCCCTTTCCGCCCTTGACGAAGTTCAGGAGGTTCTTTTGGGCTTGCTTGGGAATCATTTTGATACGTTGGCTAAAAATCATAAACACTATCACGTCGTACGCCTTCAGTGCGGTTTCCGATTCGAGGATGAGCGGGTCTTCACACACCCTGACATCGAACCTCTTCGAGGCCATCAGCGCTTTGCGACTGGTCTCAGACATCTCACGCCAGGGATGCGCTGAAACATCGTCGCCGGTAATCAGCAGGGCCCTAATCTTGGCGGGTCCACGGGCCGCATCGGCTTCAATACAAAAACTCATCGCTACAATACTCACCAGAACCAGAACACAAATTAAACGCCGCATCTCATTTCTCCTTTCTGTCAAAAGACTAAAGCTGGTGTCCACCCTGGACTCCATGCGGTACATAAATATATACGTGGCCTTTACTTACCATTTAATCCTTGAAAAGTCAAGACAATATTTCAAATAGGCCCTTTTTATCCCCCCAAGACGGTTCTAAAAATCAGGCCCAGACGTCCGCCGTGCCGGCGTGCCGGCGCTGTTCCGTCTGAAAAAATACTTGACATGACCGGCAGAAGGAGTATAATTGTTTTTTTACGTAAAGCTCCTGCATTCCTTTCACCCTCCTCCTCCGCAAGCAGGGGCTTTTTTTTACATTCCTTGCCGGCTTGGGTGCGGTGATGTTGAGAAATCGCTGAAATACACACGCAAATAGCCCTGTTGTCACCTGACTTTCAGTGCAAAAAAGCACTATCACCCTTCCGCTCACAACCATATTGGTGGCGCTCGCCTCGGCCTTCGAGATTGTCTGGCACACGAAGGATTGTGGTGACGGGCAAAAAAGGAGTATTAGAGCAAGCTCGGTGCGGGGACCTGCTGCTGGTCCTGCTCGCCCGGCTTGAAAGGCAGTGGTTCGGCGAACTGAACCGCAACACGACGCAATACATAGTTTACGTGTTCAATCCTGCAGGTATGGCCTGAGCGGGTGAAATTACGCATGGCAAAAGAGTCGCCCGGACCGCAAAGAGGAACACTAAAATGAGCGGTTACCTGTTGACCTTCAGAAGGATAGCTCTCGTATGCGTGGCAGGTAAACGCCGCTGCTTTGCTTGAAATGTCGACCATCTGGCCCTGTACAAGCTCCTGGTTGAAGTCATCATCGAACCAAATCGGCCAATGGTAAGGCATCCTGTGCTCCATTCTTCGCTCATTATTCCCGTCCATTTTCAGCGCCTCCGGACCTGCTAATATCGTCATTTTCAACAAACCGAAAGACGGAGGGGGCCCTGCAAGGGATTAGTTAGATAACTACTCAAGGACTAACCGTTGCCCTCTCGGCCATACTCTCTTATCGGAACATTTCCGGTTTACCCAGCCTCTATATTAAAGTATAGCACAATAATCGAAAATTCAAACCGGCATCAGGCAATATTTCAAACTGATGGTCGCAGATGTCAAATAATGAGTCTGTGCTTGCAGTTATGAAGCAGATTGTATATCTTATGTGAAATAGAGTGCTGGAAAGTATGGACAAGCGTTCTATATGGCAGTTCTCAAATTATGAACGTGCAAAATGCGACCAAATTACTGACAACATTGGCGGTTTATTGGACTACAAGTGTTGGCGTATGCAACATTACAGAAATGGCCGAATGGCCAAATCCCCAACCCGCTGACTCAAGGAGCTTGCTCTTAACACCGTCATCAGAATCAAGTGATAGTATAGCATCCGGACCTGATGTATCTGGGCCTGCTTCCTCGAAGCCGGACTCACCCCGGAAACCCCGTATGTATTACAGCGACACCTCATACGGGCGGCCTTTTGCCAAGGACCCGGATGTCGTTCGCTTCAAGGGTAAATACTTAATGTATTATTCCATAAATCGCAGGAAAAAGGGCATCGCGATAGGCATTGCAGAAAGTAACGACCTTGAGTCGTGGAAGAAGGCCGGAGAAATTCTGCCGAGCGCAAAATATGAAAGAAGGGGGCTGGCCGCTCCCGCCGCGATTGTCATCGACGACAAAGTGCATCTCTTTTATCAAACCTATGGGAATGGCAGAAACGATGCGATTTGCCATGCTCTTTCAAGGGACGGAATACACTTTAACCGCAATCCAACTAATCCAATATTCTCTCCAGCCGGGGAATGGAACTGCGGCAGAGCTATTGATGCTGAAGTTATCGAACATAATGGCCGCATGCTTCTCTATTGTGCCACCCGTGACCCTGCAATGAAAATCCAGATGCTAACAGTTGCCGAAGCTCCGGTTAAATCCGACTTCGGACGCAATTGCTGGACGCAGATGTGTAATGAGTCAATCCTCAAGCCCGAACTACCCTGGGAGAAAAATTGCATCGAAGCCCCGGCCGTCTGCAGGCATAACCGTCGACTATTTATGTTTTACGCCGGTGCATACAACAATCAGCCCCAACAAATCGGCTGTGCCGTAAGCGCAGATGGCTTTTCCTGGGAGCGTCTGTCCGCCCTGCCTTTGCTGCCAAACGGCCAAAGCGGCGAATGGAACTCCAGCGAATCCGGACATCCCGGTATATTTGAAGATGAAGATGGGCAAATGTATCTCTTCTTTCAGGGCAATAACGACAATGGTGCCACCTGGTTCCTTTCAAAAATGAAAGTCGAGTGGGAGAGTAATAAACCGTACCTCATAAGACCAGGGGACGGCCGCACGTTTCGACTAAAGTAAAAGGTGAATCGCCAATGCTTGAGTTCTCTTCCAGCTCGGCTTGCCCCGCACCAATTAGGCGTGTCCAGCTCCAAAAGGGCTTCGGACTTCGACGGTGAGCTCAGTCGAACCGCTCAAGCCGTTTTGGTGCTGGACAATTGGTGCGGGACTTTGGTGCGGTGATGTTGCCAAAGAGATACTAAAACGCACGACAAAAAAAGTCTGTTTCCTCTTGTTTTTTCAGCCACGGAAGAATATACTCATATCAGTAAAGGTAAAACCTTTCCGGAGGTAACTTACGGCGTCCAAATGGCAAATATGTATTGAAACTTCAATCAAAGAAAGGAGCAAAAGTAATGAACGAACGAAAAACTGCAAAAGTAAAAGTGGGCTTGTCAAAGACCGTGTTTTTATTAACAGCCATTCTCCTGATTTGGAGCGGCTCGGCAGTGGCTCAGCAAAGCCTGCGTGACCTTGCCAAAGAATACGGGGCTGACTGGCTGGCCGGCCGATGGACTGCCACAACCGACGAAGGCGCAACGATCCTATTGGTGTACAAGTGGGAACTTGACGGACATCTCTTGACCGTTGATTTGAGGATGGGTGAGTATGCCTCCCGCGGCATGAGCTTTTACGTGCCGGGCGAGGAAAAGGCAATCGAGGTGGGCGTTGACAACAGAGGTGGCAGGACCAGGGGAACATGGGAACCGCAGGATGACAGGCTTGTCTCGAAAAGGGAGCATGTTGATGCTGAGGGCAAAGTACGAAAGAGTGCTGCCGTTTACTCGAAAGTGGATGCAAGGACAATGAAAATCGCACTCTATGGCCTGGACGAGAACGGTGAGCTGAACGATGAGCCGTGGTTCACTATGGATTTCAAACGCAAGGCCCGAAGGAAAATAGACAAGCCCGCCGGCAAACGCCAAAAGAAATCAAACTGACAACTACTATGGGCAGTGCGATATGCCTCAGATATACAGATTTACCGCAAGAGCGCCGTCAATAACGGAATCCTCAATGCTCTTACTGCTCAGCCTGGCTGCCGTGATATTGAAAAAGGCAGCCACACTGGAGGCGGACTGAATAAATTGGCATTTTTTTCTTGACGTGTGTGCTGATTTTTGGTATAGTATGCAGGTTGCGATAGGCGGTTTCGCCATTTAATTATATGGCCGGAATAAGGCCAATAAAGAAACGTCGCAACAGGGAGACAGGGTGACGGGAAGTTCTTTATAAATCGCCTGAGTCTCCCTTTTTCTACACGAGTTACTTACCTTACATTGTTAAATAGCTGCCCGCGAATCGCACGAATTAGCCCTGATTTTAGTTGATTTGCAGTAACGCAAATCCTATAATCGAAGCTGATAATTGACTTTCCTCACGATGTTACTCGTTTTGTGAGCTGATGGTTAGAATGTATATTGTTTAGTTAGTCAGAGGAGACTCGCCATCTGTCATTCACGTCACTACGGTTCGTGCGTTGGCTGCCGTCACGGGCTCACCAGGCGCAGCTTCATCAAGGGCTGTGGGGTGGCCCTGGCAACGGGCGGCTGGACCGCTTCGGGGATAAGCCTGACTGATGAGTCAAAGAAAAAAACGGTTCGGGTTGGCCTGGTCTTCTTGTCGAAGCCGGGGTCGAGCTGGCCGCACCCCAAGTTTGATGTTGAGGCGCGGGAGAAGGAAATCCAGAAGCTGCTGAAGGACGGCTGTCCCGGAGTTGAGTTTGTGCCGGTGCCCGTCCGCAGTCCGGGTGACGTGCAAAAGGCCGTATCGATGAAGGACAAGGTCGACGGCTATCTGGTCTACGTCGTAACCCTGACCTGGCCCCTCACGGCGGCCATCACAACAATCGCCAAACTTGGCAGGCCGATAGTTGTGGCCGATGAATACCTGGGCGGCTCTGGCGTATTCATGGTCGGTTACAGCAGGATTTGCAGGGAGGGAATTCCAGCCTGCGGCGTGGCTACCACACGAATGAGCGATTTGGTCGCCGTGGCACGCTGCTTCGCGGACCTCAAGCCCGGCACAACGTCCGAGGCATTCGCACAAAAATGCCAAAGGGTCTACCGGAAGACCTTTGCGCCGGTCGGAAAGATGAAGTGCCTCGCAGACCACGTCAAGCTCACCGACATCGGTCAGGCCGTCTCGCGGTTCAGGAAGTCACGATTCCTGATTGTCGGACGCGGCAGAAGTGGCCAGGAGCAGGATTTCCTCGGCGCCAGGGGGACCTACATAGGATTCGATGAGTTCAACGCCCTCTACAAACAGGTCGACCGGCAGCAGGCCGCCGTCTGGGCCGAAAAATGGATAAGAGAGGCCGACAAAGTCGTCGAGCCTGCGCCCGAGTGGATTCGCAAGGCCGGTGCAGTCTATCTGGCCAATCTTGAGCTGCTCAAGCGATACGACACCGACACGGTAACTATGAATTGCCTTGGAGGATTTGGTGCAGGGAAGCTGGAGGCGTATCCCTGCCTCGGTTTTATGCAGTTGTTAAATGACGGCGGGCACGGCGTCTGCGAGGCCATACCCGATGACACATTGAGTATGCTCATGGCCCGAATACTCACAGGCCGGCCCAGCTACGTCTCCGACCCCGTACTCGATACGGCAAAAAACCAGGTCGTTTACGCCCACTGCGTGGCGACGACAAAGGCATTTGGCACTAAAGGGCCGTCGAATATGTATCGCATCCGAACGCTCCATGACCTCGACCCCCGCGGGACCTGTGCCCAGTCGTTCCTGCCCGTGGGCTATATGACCACCTCCTTCCGCACTAACTTCGCCCGCAAGACCATGATTATTCACCAGGCCAGGTCGGTCGGCAACCTCGACGCCCCCCGCGGCTGCCGCACCCAACTGGTCGGTGAAGTCCGCGGCGATATCGGCAGGATGTTCGACCAGTGGGACAGGTTTGGCTGGCATCGGGTGACTGTCTACGGCGACGTCAAGGGGCCGCTCACGGAATTCGGCAAGGCCCTCGGACTCAGGGTGATAGAAGAGGCGTGATGGCAACACGAGACACGTTGTGGCCGGTGATAAATCCGATAATGCTTTCTTGCCGGAACAGACAGGAGAGGCTTGAGAGCTTCTCAGTTTTGGTTTAACGGACAGAAAATGATTGCTGTTGTATTATCTTAGAAAGGGAAAAGTGCTGTCATTCACTAAATTCACATTTATCTTCTGTTTTTCTCTGACCTTTTATCACATATCGCTCGGTGATTTTGTTTTATTTGACGACCGCATAGATGCCCAGCAAAAAACAGAGATTCGTTACGATGTACCCAACGGTTGTGTTGTGACGGGTCTCGGCTTTCGGGCCGCTTATGATAACATCACAACAATGCACTGCCGATACCATCGGCTTCTTGCCAACGGCAGACTTGCCGACCCAAAGGAAGTTCATCTCGGCTCCGAACCCGAACATGCCTGCGAAGCGAAGGTGATGTTGCCCGAGGGTTGGGTGGCAGTCGGTTTTGGCGCAGCAGGTGAGCCGGAATGGGACGTAACATTGCTGCGTGTCTGGGCCCGACGATTGAATGCGGACGGCACGCTCGGCGAAATGAAAACTTATAGTGACGGCTTCAAACCGGACCGCGGCACCGAGCGAGAGATTACCATCACCGAGACTGACCGTATCCTCACCGGCGCAGGCCTCCGCTTCCACCAAAACGACATAGCTGGTGTCTACGCCCGCTCGAAACGCATACTAAACCTGGGTGAGCGGCACCGCAGGAATCTGCGCGGATTCACCGGGCGGGCTTGGGTCCTGGATGCCGGCCGGACCCCGAGTTTGGACAAGCTGGACCGCGATATCAAAAAATTCCATCTCGGACGAATAGATTTGCGATTTGCCAAAGGTGCCTCGAAGCTGCACGATAATAAAGCAATCCGGGCCCTGTCTGAATTGTCGGCCTCAGCCCGCAAACAAGGGGCACAAAGCTATGCCTGGATTGACACCGGCAACCGCGAAACCGTGCAGGAGCTTTTTCGCAGGTTACCTCATCTTACCGGAGTCGTCATAGATATGCCGGAACTGCCGGCCGGTCAGCAAACCGTGGATGTATTAAAGAATTTGTACGCCCTCTGTCAAAAGGCAGGACGCCGGCTATGCCTGCGCTTGGATGCGTGCGCAGATTCAGACCACGATAAAATCCCACGTCTTGTCCGCTCATTGCCGAAAGATGTGAGTTTGATAGTTCCGTTCGATGAATATCAGCCCGAAGAATGCAGAACCGCAGCTTTTAACGCAACCATATATGGTAAGCGTGATATTATTGTTGAACTTGATTTGACCGCTTGCCCAACGGGGCCGATGCTGCCGGATGTCCGGATGAACAAACACACCAGCCGCCTCACACAGGCCGTCTTAAATGGGGCAAAAGGATTTATTGTACACGCCAACATCTCTGAGCGCTATCTTCCGGATACCTTCAACGCCATCAGCTTATACGCACTGCACCGGCTGGCAGATAATCCCTTCCAGCCGACTGACGTTTTGTTCAGTGAGCTGTCTTCAATACGGTACGGTGCTGCTGCCAATGAGGCCATGGCAGCTCTTAAACTGACGGAATCCACCAACGACTTGATTTTTCAAATGTTTGGTGTGCCTGTTTTGTGGGATGGCAGAAAAATCTCATCGATGGCTGCTGCCGACAAGCGGTTACAAAGATACTTTAGGCCCTCTCTATCCGCTGCAACCAGAAAAGTCCTGCAAGAATTGCTGGAGCCAACGGACAATACCGCCGAACGCATACGCCAGGATACGGAAACAGCCCTGTGGCTTATTCGCCAGTCCGCGGCAAATGCCGAGGCCGCGGAAAAAATCAATCCCACAGCCGAAGTACGCACTTTAATTCAGGCCCTGGAACGATTGCGCATCGCTGCTCTGTTCTGGCAGGAATTAAAACAAGCATATTTGCTGGCAAAGATCTACCAGGTCGATGGTGCATCCGGTACGCGCACAGCCGCCGAAGTGGCTCTAAAGAAATTAGCCAGCTTCGCCGAACACCAAACGGCAATGCGCGACGTTGCTTCGATGTTCAAGGGGACGGACGCGTTTATAGCATCGGTTGAGAATTGGCTCAAAGATTGCGATAAGACTGCCGTTTTGCCTCGCA
>DUZJ01000074.1 GCA_013349615.1 Planctomycetota bacterium
AGATTTTGTTCTCATTTGCCTGTTCCTTTCTCATTGGTTTTTGAATAACTGAATGATAACAGGAACAGGCTTTTTTTGCATAAGTTTTTACATAAATTTCTTTCCGCAACAGGAACTAATTAGGAAAACGAATGGTTTCTTTAGTCTGTTTGTGTTTATTGTTGGGGGCTGGTTTCCTTCTGAGGATTCGTATCAGACTGTTTCAAAAGCTTTTCCTTCCCGCTTGCGTGGTGGGTGGGCTTTTGGGACTTCTGATTATCCAGATGCTTGCGGCGATGGATGGCCTCGGTGAGCCGATTCAACGAATAAACATCGCCATTTCCGGGTGGACCGGGCCGTGGAGAAAACTCCCGGCCTTTCTTGTCAACATTGTCTTTGCATGCCTGTTTTTAGGTGTCAAGCCGCCGAAGTTGTCCAGTCTCTGGCGCCGGGCGGCACCGCAGGTGGCGTATGGCCAGATTGTCGCATGGGGCCAATATGTAGTAGGTCTCGGACTATGGGTCTTTGTTCTCGGCTGGGTATTTAGTCAGTTTCCCGCAATGTTCGCCGGCATCCTGCCGGTCGGCTTCGAGGGCGGCCACGGCACCGCTGCCGGGATGGGGCCCGTCTTCGAAGAGCACGGCTGGGCCGCCGGAAGAGAGTTCGCTTTGACCAGCGCAACTTTCGGGATACTCTCGGCCATCATCGTGGGGATGATACTTATCAACTGGGCCATCCGTCGCGGCTACGTTCAGGGCAGTACTGACCCCAGCCAGATGGCCAAAGCTAACTCTCCGGGTATCGTCCCCGCAGGCATCCGCAAGAACGCAGGAAAACTGACCGTAAGCGGAGATGTACTGGAGACGTTCAGTCTGCATATCGTAGTGGTCGGCATCGCCGTAGGGATTGGCTATCTCATAAAACTGCTTCTTGTACTTTTGGAAGGCTCGATTCCGTTTCTGCTCAAGTACAAATTATTGAGCAGCTTCCCGCTGTTCCCGCTTTGTATGCTTGGCGGCCTTATCGTGCAGATTCTGGAGGAGCGTTTCGACAAATACCGGCTCATCGATTTAGGTTTGATGCGGCGAATCCAGAACACCTCTTTGGATTTCCTCGTGGTAGCGGCAATAGCAACGATAAATCTGGAAATAATAGTGGCAGGACTCGTTCCTCTACTGATACTGGTTGCAGCCGGCATCGCCTGGAACGTTTTCTGCGTTCTTGTGCTGGCCCGCAGAGTACTGCCGGACGCGTGGTTCCAGCGAGCTATCGCGGAGATGGGCCAGTCGATGGGCGTAACGGCTACGGGTCTTCTGCTTCTGCGGGTGGTTGACCCGGACTATGAAACGCCGGCTGCCGATGCCTTTGCGTGCAAACAGCTCGTTCACGAGCCGTTTATGGGCGGCGGATTGTGGACAGGTGCCGCTATTCCTCTTATTGCAATTGCAGGAGCGGGGCCGGTACTGGCGATTGCCACGTTTGCGCTTGTTTCGTGGCTGGTCGTACTATTTTACTTTCGGCCAGGCTTCTCCAAAGACCGGTCGGGCTAATATAAAGTGCAAAGGCAGAATTGGTCGTTGACGGTAAAGAGGTTTTTGTGTAGAATATTAACTTTGATAAGGTGGGGGCAGACGAACTTTTTTGCTTTTAGTGGTGAAAGTAGCTCAGTTGGTAAGAGCACTGGATTGTGGATCCAGGGGTCGCGGGTTCGAATCCCGTCTTTCACCCTTTCCTGGGGCCGTTAGTCAGCGATAAGTACGGCCATAGATGCCATTAACCGCGATTTAGAAATAATACTTTACCCTCAATCCTATCCAGAAATCGTTCAGCTTTTCTCCGTATTCAGTATATGAGTCTCCGATAAGAAAGGTTGTTCTGAGTCGCAGCTCTACATTTTTGACTCCGGTGTACAGCAATTCCGGGCCAACGGAAAAGCTTCTGTCATTAATGTTAAATATTCCTGTTAGTGATGGCGTAAAATATAATATATCAAACGGCTCTTTCTGACTGACGCGCAAGTAGAGGTAGTCCCTCATAGGATTTTTTCTGTTGTAGCTTCCTCCGGCTACGTTTGATGCTTTTCTCAGAAGAGAGTCATCAGCCGAGGAGAGATACGTATCGTAGCCCTGGTCTATGAACGAGAAGTAATCTGTCATTTCACTCTTAGTGAAGCCTGTCGCATCGTGAAAATACTCAAAGATATATGTTGTGTCTGATTTGGTCAGGTATCGGAGGCCAAGCAGATAGCTTGTTGCGTCATATTCTTTACCAAAGACTGTTCCATCACTGTTGATAAATTTTTTTTCATAATCATTGATGAATGCAAGCTCTCCGTGTATCTCAAAATTAGAGGTGATGTTCCTTGAAAAATCCATCCCGTATCGGTTTGTTTTGCCTCCACCTGTAAGAAAAATAAAGTCAATATCCGTGTCATATAGTAGAAAATACGTCTTTCCTGCAAAATTCAACCGGTCAACCTTTCCGAAGTCGTCATTTATGTGTTCGTAGACAGGCATCAAAACGGGTGTGAAAGAGAATGTTTTTAAAGGGCCGTCAAAACTTTTAATGTAATCCGCGGATGCCACCACAAAGCCTTCACGAGCCAGTTCCGGGTCGTAGGGGTCTTTGGTTCTGTCCAAAAATGCTACAGGGTTCCACGCATATCCTTTGCCCCATTTTAACGTTTTTTTACCTATATTGAAATTAAACGTCGATGATGGTCTTAATGCCATATAGCCTTCATAAAGTGTTGTTTCATCCGACCATCCGAGATAGGAATTTCTCAAGTCGGTGTTTACTATTGCACGAAATTCCGTGGTTCCCTTTTTATAGCTGCCGTCTAACAACGCCGTAAAGTTGTATTCTTCACGGATATTTTCTTTGTCGCGGTCATACAATTTGAGCTTGTGTAATGCAGAACCCTTATCCAACCCGAAAAGAACGGGACGAAATTCGACATATCCCCCAATATGCAAAGGCTTTTCTTCTATTTCTGACAGGTCAAAGGAATACTCTTCCTCGGCTAAAGCCATTCCATAAGAAAGTATTAACAAAATCGCAAGTGCCGCCCATAATCTCATTGTCTCAATGATTCCAGATTTGGCATAAATGTGAGTGTAAAGACCTCATCTTTGAATGTTCTTTTTTTGATGTTTGCGAAGAGCATCACAGATTTATATCCCTTATGTAGAGGGCTGTCGGTCTCAATAACCGACGGCCTTACTATTTTGTTCCCAAAGTCCCTGGTTTGTTTGAAATAAATTGTTTTTATGAGCATGGAAGCTTCGGTAAGACACTGGACCTTGATAGGCAGGATTTTGTCTTTATCCACCCACATTTTCAATTTGTCGTATGCTACAGTTTTTGTTTTTGCCTTAAGGTTCAAAATATACTTATCGCCCAACTCTTCCATTTTCTCGACAAAATATTCCGCTGCATAATCAAGGCGCAATATGTCGGAGTTATTAAATACCCCTCCCACCACTGACTGAAGGCTTGTTATGCGAATTGGTTTGCCTACATTCGGAATGTAAAGCCACATATTTTCGACGAGTCTTAAGGTGCTTCTGCCTTTTTCGCTTGCAGGTGAAATAAATAGTGCTGCAACTTTATCTCTTCCCTTCTTGACGGTAAAAAGCACATACTCCCTTTTTCTGCCGTTAGGCTCGATGTTTATCAGTTTTCTATACGACTCATAGGACACGGGGCTGAGATTCCTATCCAGCTTTATCAGAATCTGATTACCAGGACCCAAAACTTTCTTTACGGCATCGAGAACCACGCCCTGGAGTTTGAAATAATTCGTACCATTACTCCTCATGACCCCAATCATTTTTTCACCAAAGTTTTCAGCAATTACTATAGTCGCGCCTTTGTCGGCAAGAAGGTTCGCCGTTTGCTGCCCTGCTCTGCGCTGTGCATCTTTGTAAGGATTGGCAAGAACCTCTATTAGTTCGCCCGTATCGTTGAATATAAGATAGTATGGGCAGTGGCCTGCTTTGCTGCTTATAGATGACCTGGGGTCTTTGCTGTTCGATGCGACTGCAATTTTCACCGCATTCTTCTGAGCAGCGTAAGCCATGACCGGCAGCAGAAACAGGACGACCAAAGTTGAGAAAAGTGACTTCTTCATATCAAATTACCTCCTAAACATGTCTCAGCGCGTCTATCGGGTTCATCCTCGATGCTTTATAGGCCGGCTGAAGACTTGCCAATACTGAAATGGTTATTACTATTATTGAAATCAGGAGAATATCCTGTGGATTTATGCCCGGAGAAAGCAAAAGCCCTTTTTGCCTGCCGAAATTAAAGGAGACTTTAGCAACGTTAAGCACAGAGATAACGGCAATCCCCAGAATATCTCCAACTACTGCACCAAAGAGCCCGAGTGAGAAACCCTCTATGAGAAACATTGCCACTATTTTTCCCGGCAGTGTGCCTATGGCGGCAATAGTACCGATTTCCCTTACGCGTTCGTACACCGCCATAACCATAACATTCATTATGCTTATAAGCACAATGGCTATGAGCATCAGCTTTACAAAGAAAGTCATCACATCAATCATCCTGGCGATATTATAAAAAGGAGAAAGCTTTTCCCACGTGTGCACCTCAAAGGCAGGCTTGCCCTGCTTGTTTAGCTCTTTCGAGAGCTCCCCCTTCAATCTGTCGAACACCTCTTGAAGTTTGTCAAAGTTTTTTAGCCTTATGGCAATTTCGCTTATCTGAATCGTATCCATTCTAAGGATTTCCGCAGCATCATCAATGTGGATATATCCATCTCTGCCGCCGGGGCCTGTCGCACTTTCAAGTATTCCCCCAACTCGAAATTGTTTTCCGTTAACAGAACCGTCCCTATTAGTTGCAATGACAACAACTGTATCACCAACCTTGACCTTCATTCCCTTTGCAAGTAGCTCAGGCACAAGAATTTCCCCTGTTCTTATGGTTCTTTCTCCTTCTCTTACCCTCGAGAGAAGCAGTGGAACAGTCCCGGCTTCATCTTCAGGATAAACGCCGTTGAGTCTTACGTTGGTTGTTTCAACAAAGTTACTGAACATTCCCCCGAACTTTATTCTCTTTGCATAAGCCTCTATATCAGGTGTCTGTTTTATTGCCTTCTCGATTTTTTGCAAGGCGTTCGGACCCAGGTTCAATGTAAGGGGCAGGCTGTCTATGGACGCCACATACCCCTTTTTGTGTATCTGGATATGGCCGAGGAAGGAGTCTGTTATCTGCCCAATCATCATATTCTTAAATGAGCCTGATACCGAGATAAACACCAGGACAGATACAACCCCAACGGTAACTAATGAAACAGTCAGAAGCGTCCTTCTTTTGTATCTCATCAGGTTTCTTACTGCGATTTTGAATAAGTCAAACATTATTCTTAAACCTACCTGCCGTCCAGCTCTCCATCTTCCAGGGTATATACAATTTCAGCTTCCCCGACGATTTTCTGGTCATGGGTTGAAAAGATAAAAGTTGTGCCGAGCTCATTTTTCATCTTTTTCATAATATTGATAACCATATATGCAGTTTTGTGGTCAAGATTGGCAGTTGGCTCATCGGCCAAAACGAGCTTTGGTTTGGTCACTAATGCCCTTGCTACAGCGACCCTCTGCTTCTGTCCACCTGATATCTGGTCAGGATATTTGTCTCTCAGTTCGGCCATTCCCACTGCATCAAGCAGGGCGAGAATACGCTGCTTCCTTTCACTGGAAGGGGTGTTCTGTACCAGAACGAGTGGATAGCCCACATTTTCATAAACAGTGAGCACAGGAATAAGATTGAAATCCTGGAATATGAAGCCGATTTTCCTGCCTCGAAAAGCTGCCGCCATACGTGTATTAAGAGTTGAGACGTCTGTGTCATCTACGCGCAAGATACCTGAAGTTGGCTTATCCAAACACCCAATAAGGTTCAAGAGTGTTGTCTTTCCACTGCCGGAAGGACCAACGAAAGAAACAAAGGAGGCGGGTTCAACCCCGAAATTCAGGCCCTTTAGCGCTTCGACCCTCGTCTCTCCCTTCAGGTACGTTTTGGACAAATCGTGCGCTGCTATCAAGCTCATAGACCTATTCCTTCAAGCATTTCGGTGTACAATAAACTCACATCCTTTTTTTACTTGCTGCCTACAGTCCTTTTCCTGTCAAGTATTATGCTTCCGAGAGCCCTTCTTGCAGGATAGTGGATACTCAAGTCAAAAAGTTACACCCCCACAAAAACAGTTGCAAAGTGAAAACTGCTCCCCTGGCCCCTGCACGATTTTACATAGACCTGGATTTCCTATATAACTTTCTATATTCTTGCCCAGCTACATCGCTGGGCTTCATTTCCAATAGAATATCAGGTGTTTGATGAACAATCAAATCTCTATTGGCTTTTTGAGGATGTTTCAGCCGGTAAAACCGAAAAAATATGAATTTTGCGGTTAAATATCAATATTTTCACGTACTTATGTTATAATATCTATTGTACTTGCTTGCATAAGGAGCCGTTTATATCGGAGGATACGCACAAGAATTAATCCGGTGAAGAAAGGCTGAAATGAGCAGGAGGACAAATCTGAATATCTGCCGGGCGGTGGCATCTTTTCTGGTGATGGTGTTGATGTGCTCGGTGGTGTGTGGGGAGACGATTAAGCCTTCGCCGTACTGGAAGAACCAGATATCCTACCCGAATGAGCCGTTTCGTGTGGTGGGGGATTCTGCCAGCGACCCTGACTGGGTGAAGTTCACCATCATCCTTTCCCCTTATGACCCCAACGTGGTCTATTTCCAGGACAGCCAGCAGTACACGTTCCATTACCATTTCGCAATGGAGCTGTTAGACCCGTTCATCGATATGAACGCGAGTGAATATGACCAGGTTACGCTTTATGAACAGGGTCAACAGGCTGTCCTTGGCGCGGTCATAATGCCTCCGAGCGGCGGTTATCCCACTCCGCCGGTCCTGCCGGAGTACGGCATCCAGTTTGTTCGGCTTGACCCATATACCAGAGAAGAGATTGCTGAAATGTTCAATGTGGTCAAGACAAGTATCATCTCCGAGCCCGGTGTGCAGGCATTCTACTTCCCCAGCTATGAACAACTCGCAACGGCAGAAGCGAACCGCGAGTGGTTTGACTCGCAGGGTATCCCGATAAGTTCCACCGGGCGCTGGGCAAAAGGCAACGCCTGTTACTCCGAGGGGTGGGCATTGGGCGAGTTGAAATTCTTTGCGGGCGACCAGATTCAAAGTGCATACCTATCGGGCGAATTGGAGCCGGGTGACATCCTTTTGACGGACGGTGTTCCTGCCGAGGTTCCCTTCGTTGCCGGCATTATCTCGCTGCTGGCGTCAACGCCGAACTCACACGTGGCGATACTGGCAAAGACTTACCGCGTTCCCTTTGTTCACTTAGCACTGGCCGAGGACGCAAACCGGGTCCAGGAACTGGTTGGCCATAAAATAGTGCTGCGCGGTTACTATACGTACAACGGCTGCGAGGTGAGGCTGATTGACGTCGAAGGCGTTCTCGACGATGCGACGATTGCCGAGATATTAGCGCTGAAGGCGCCGCCCGTGTTGGATATTTCACCGATGGCCAATTATGGTGCATACAGCGCTTCTACGGAAGATTTATTGCCAGCGGACATTAAGTACTTCGGGGGTAAGGCAGCGAACTTTGGAATTCTGCGTACCGCTATCGGCAACAAGTCGCCGGTTGCGGTCGCATTTTCGTTTGATTTGTGGAACGAGTTTCTCGACCAGAGTATTTTCGGCGGCAACACACTGCGGGAAGAAATTTCAGAGCGTCTATCAGGCTACAGCTATCCACCATCAGATATGGCGGCGTTGTCATGGGAACTCGAAGGGATTCGCGAGGGTCTTTTCAAGAATACATATATTACCAGCTTCACACCGCAGCTTGAGGATGCCATCACAGCGACGCTGCAGGACCCAAATTACGGATTCGACCCAAATCAGAAAATCCGCTTTAGAAGCTCGACCAACGTCGAAGACAGTAATCAGTTCACGGGAGCCGGCTTATACGACAGTTTCAGCGGATGCCTTGCCGATGATTTGGACGGCGATAACCAAGGGCCATGCCTCTGCGATCCGGATGAGAACAACGAACGTGGAGTCTTTAGGGCCATCCGGAAGGTTTTCGCCAGCTTTTATAATGACAATGCCTTTCTCGAACGGCTGCGTCACGATGTGAACGAAGCTGATGTTGGGATGGCACTGCTGGTGCACCACTCCTTTCCGGATGAATTTGAATTGGCAAATGGTGTGGCAATCCTCAAGAAATGGTATAGCTACTGGGACATTGAGCTGGTAACCCAGTTGGGTGCGACCTCGGTGTCCAATCCCGGGGACGGTTCCCTGCCGGAGGAAGTGAGCGTCAGCGTCTATTCCTTTGGGACATATCTGACGTTGATTCGCCAGTCTAATCTTGTGCCCTTAGGCGCGACTGTGATGGATTGGCAGGACGACTACATCGCATTGTCAGAACTACTTGTAGCAGTCGGAGAAGATTACAATAACGTCACCGGCCAGGATTATTTTCTGCTTGACCTTGAATATAAAAAACTCGCCCCCGGCGGTGCCGCGATACCGGCGGGCGGACTGGTAGTTAAGCAGGTCCGTGAAATTCCACTGCCTGACACAACGCAGCGAATCACGCCATTTTTAATCAACGAACCTGTGGAGTTCTGTACCTTTCAAGGAGAATGTAGTGATATCTTCGCCAACCATCGCCTCAAGTCAAAATGGCTATTTGAAACCAAGAGCCTCCGGCTTACGCCAAAAAACTTAGAGGATTGCTTTTATACGTCGGTAGCGCTGGAATATTTGGCCGACAATCGTGTTCTTGCTATGAGCGGAGAACTGCCGCTATTGCCGAAAGCCTTTCATAATTACGATGGAACGGACACAACAAATGACGGCTGGTATATGCACCACTTAGCTAATCCACGCAGTTGCAACCTATACACGGACTATATACCAATCGAGGTAAGGATCGATGAGAGTCCGATGTTGACACTTCTTGATATTCGTTGGCTTACCGTTGGAGTTGAATACAACGAGCCTGTCCTGTCGTGGGAGTGGACAGGCCCGAACACGACTACGACGGACATGATTTGTCTTCGTCCCTGTCCGCAGCCGCAATCCGGGGACCTTTTGCAGCAGCGTTCTTTTGAAGGGGCGAAGGGTGTGTCGATATCCACTTCCTTCTATTGGCCTCCGGACCCCGGCGCCGCGGCCGGCTATACGGCTCCGCTGTCACGCTGGGTCGAAACGGTCATCGAAGGCTACACGAGCGAGCCGATTGTCCTGCACGGCTGGTACTCCCAAACCTATCGGCCGGAGCACCACAATTTTGCCGAGCACTTCGTGTATGAGCCGAGGCTGGAGGCCGGGATATCCCAGCAGATTCTGGACGAATTGCGTGCGAAGGACATTCGGCTGATTCACTTTTATTATAACTTTGGCGGCGGGTGGGTCACGACCTACGGCTTCGAGGACAAGCCTTTCTACCCGGCTGATATTGATGGTGACAAGGACACGGACCTGCCGGACTTTGCCTTGTTAGCCGAACGTTGGCAGGATGCTGTCTGCGATGAGTGCGGCGGGGCAGAGCTTACCGGCGACGGGCGCGTGACGTGGGATGATTTGCGGGAGTTTGCCTACAACTGGCTGGCCCCGTTAGAAATTTCACAAATGCCACCCGAAAAGAGCGATTTCTAACCCAAGTTACGCAGTTATGAGGTTGGATAGAGGTTTTTGATAGCACCAAAGGTGATTTTTGCAAAAAGTCTTCACTACATTTGCGCTATTTCGTCTATTCTGCGATGATTGCGGCGGGGCAGACCTGACCGGCGACGGGCGTGTGACGTGGGATGATTTGCGGGAACTTGCCTATTACTGGCTGGCCCCGTTAGAAATTTCACAAATGCCACCCGAAAAGAGCGATTTCTAACAGGGCTGGCTGGTGTCGAATAGATTTGCTACAGCCTTACATTAAAGACAAAAGGATGCTTAGCTTACCGACAGGCGAAATCCAAATTCAACAACAGTTCATAATCTTACTACTTTGACAAATCAAACGGCGAGATGTAAAGGCCGTATTTGGCTTGAGCTGCCTTTAGGCGTTTTCGAACTTCGGCAAATGTGTCATAGAGTATCTGCGGGGTGTCGGGGACCTTTTCCTTGTAAACTTTCTCCACGCGGTCGAGCTTGGCGAGGTTTTCCAGTATGCGAATTGTGAACTGCTCAACATAATCAGCCTGCGTGTATTCTGTGTCGAGATTGTCTTTGAACAGCTTTGCCAAATCTTCATACCTGGGTATGAAGCCGGTCGGTGTTTGGAGAGCATCAACATCACCATTTACGCGGAGCTCAGCCCAGAGAATCCAGACTTTCTTATCGGCCATACCGTTCAGGTAACTGCCGGCTTTGTTCCTGAGGAAGTAATTGACTGAGAAAATCAAGGGCGGGTCCTCAACGTCTTCGGCGAAATCCAGATTGTTCCGGACGTAGCGGCCGAGCGGAATCGAGAGGAAATCGAGATTCGACATTAGATTGAATGTCCTGACGCCCTCTTTGCCGAGCGTAGCGGCGGTGGTTTCGGACTCAAGCGCAGCGCCTTTTATGATAATGCCCTCGGTCCAGTTGAAGGCCTGCTCAACGGGGCACCAGGTGTCACTATCGCGTCCGCCGTAAACGATACCGCCGAGTGTGACGCCTTCGGGGTCGTCAAGAAGGGGGTCGCAGTTGTTGAGGTCCGGGATGTTGAGGCAATAGCGAGCGTTCTTATGCGAGACGGTAATCTCATTTCCTTTTGCGTCGGTTTTTCCCCTGTGCCATTTGCCGCTGTGATTGGTTCCCTCTGTCGGCAATTCGCTGCCCATACCCAGCCAATGCGGTTTGCTGTTTTTGCCAATCAATACGTTTGAGAAAATGACCTCACAGGGGCTGTTGAGTGCCTCGTATATGACGGGGTCGTCTTCGGAGTTGACGTCGCGGATGATGCCGAATATGCCCTTTTCGACATTTACGCAGCGTATTTGTCCGTTCTTTTTTCGTAAGTACGCGATGTCATCACCGACAATTGTCTGTCCGGGCAGCATCGACGTTGAAGTTTTTCCACACGCTGACGGAAATGCGCCGGCAAAGTAAGTAACGCGGCCGGCCGGGCCGTGAGCGCCCATAACGAACATGTGTTCGGCCAACCAGCCTTGCTTTGAGGCCTTGTTGATGGCCAATCGCAGGGCCAATTTTTTGAGGCCTATGGTATTGCCGCCATATTGGGTGTTGCTGCTGTAGACAAGGTCTTCTTCGAGGTCTATGTAAACTCGGCGTTTGTCGATATTTTTGCTCGTGAAATTTTCCAGCTCGCCCTCAGAATGAATAAACCTGAAGAAATCCGGTGATGCGCCGATTTTTTTGAACTGCTCGTATCCCGGCCGATAGAGAATACTTTCGCTATGGGCGACGTAAGGCGAATCCGTTATCTGAATGCAGGGGATAGTGAAATCCGAATCAGGCGGGCCAAGACACCAAAAGCAAACCAGCATTTCACGCCCGGCCATTGAATCTTTCAAGAAGGAACGCACCTCTTCAACGCCTGCGGATTTGTCGGTAGAATTAAGACTCTCGCCCAATTCCGAGCCCGGTGCCAGCAGATATTTTGTTTGCGCCTTATCACGGGCCTGGTCATTGTATCCGTCGAAGTGGCAGGTATGGCCGGTGATGTTAAGTGGTATTTCCTCGCCATTTTTTACTGCCAGCTCGCGAAGATGGGCTATGTCATCGGGCGAATCAGTGCAGACAAAGACCGAAGCGGGCCCGGTAAGCTCAATTGCATCGGCGACAAATTCGTGCATCTTCGGATTGTCCAGAGCGATTAGCTTATGGTAATCTTCGGCTGTTAGTTTTTCTTTCAATAACTTCTTTACGTTATCCATATACGGGTATTAGCTCCTTTAACCTTTAATTAAGTCCCAAAAAGCCACGGGATTGTAACTATAGAACCAGCCAATGTCAAGACCGTTAGAAATTTTATAGCTTACCACCGCGTGTGCAACAAGTTGCACATCCTACAAGGCTTGCTATTCAAAGGAAAGTAGGATAAGATGAACGTAAACAGCCGTCACCAACCTTCAACTATGGCTGGGACATAATCGGGTGATTTGGCTTGACAAAGACTGCGGTTTTTGGTTATTCTATTTGTTTGTTTAAGTTTGAATTTTAGGAGTGAATGGGTATATCTGTTTGTCATACTAAAGAAGGTTGTCGTTTCATTATTTTGGAGATTCGAAAATGCTGTTAACAAGAGAAAAACAAGTGCGATTAACTTGTCCGAAGACGGGTAAATCTGTTAAACGCAGGAGGAAACGCTCCTGGTTATTCTGGATATTTCCTATTGTGGGATTGGCTTCGCTGATATGGTTTCTGGTCCGAGTTATACCTAAGCCATCGCGGGCGACGTATCCGTGTCAGCGGTTTGCCTTTCCGTTAGCTTCGGGATTTGTAGCGTGGATATTGGGATTGGGTGCGTGGGCTGTAGCGTTTAGAAAGGCCAAGGTCAGCTTTGCCCGAAGGCGATACGTAATAGGCCTGGTTTGCCTCGCTGCGAGTGTTGGAGCTTTGTGGTTAGCTGTGAGTGTTGGCAGCGATGAGTGGGCGCTGGCTGAGCCGCACGCTGCGAATGAGCCGATAGGAGCTGGGCAGGGGATTTATCCGGGGCGTGTCGTTTGGGTGCACGACCCGGACGCGACCGATTGGAAAGGACCCGGAGACGGACATCCGTGGGAAGGCAATCACACAAGTTTGCCGCGGGTGAGCGAAATGATTTCCCGTTCGATACAGGAGCTAACGGGTGCCGATAGCGATGCTATAGCATGGGAGAAGCTGTTTAGATACTTTAATAAAAAACACGGCAAAGGGGGGGCCGGGTACAAGAAGGGTGAGAAAATTGTTATCAAGGTGAACTTTGTGGGCTTTATATGGACCAATGGAGGAGTGAACGGCGACAATTACAGCCTGGAAGGCAAGAAAGATTATATGAATACGTCGCCGCAGATGCTTATAGCTTTGCTGCGACAGCTTGTGAAAACAGTCGGCGTTAGGCAGGCCGACATCGCAATCTTCGACAGCCTGGCGTATTTTGCGAACGATTACTACAACCTCTTCCGTAAAGAGTTTCCGAACATACGGTGCGTGGACCACACGGGCAAGTTCGGCCGAATCAAATCCAAACTATCTTCGGTTCCGCTTTACTGGAGCAGTAAGCCGGAAGGACACAAGGCCGACTATGCGCCGGCTTGTTTTGCCGAGGCCGACTACATAATCAACTTTGCGAACCTCAAGGCACACACGGGTTCCGGCGTGACGCTCTGCGCCAAGAACCATTACGGCTCACTGATAAGGTGGCCGGCCCAGAAAGGCTATTACGACATGCATCCAAGCGCCTTTTCCAAGAAGGAGAAAGTTTACAGGCCGCTTGTTGACCTGATGGGTCACTCGCATATCGGCGGCAAGACCGTGCTTTACCTGATTGACGGATTGTACTGTGGGATACACCCAATAGATATGAATAGAGGGCCAAGGAAATGGAAATCGGAACCCTTCAACGGCGACTGGACTTCCAGTCTTCTGGCATCACAGGATGCGGTGGCAATTGACTCGGTCGGCTTCGATTTCCTTTATGCCGAATATGAGGACCCTTCCCGCAGGAGCGGAGTCGATGATTATCTGCACGAGGCGGCACTGGCGAATAATCCGCCTTCGGGGACATTTTACGACCCCGACCATCCCGGCAACGTTAAAAGGCTTGCCAGTCTCGGCGTTCACGAGCACTGGAACAACCCGATGGAGAAGAAATATTCCCGCAATTTAGGAAACGGCAAGGGTATAGAGCTTGTGGCAATCACGGCAGGCAGTGCTAAGAAAGCAGGTATTGTTGCAGCGGGGGCAAAGGTGAAAAAACTGGCCGGCGGTTTTAAGTTTACGGAAGGGCCTGCGGTGGACGCCAAGGGTAATGTCTTCTTTACGGACCAGCCTAACAACCGGATTCACAAGTGGTCGGTGGACGGTGAGCTGTCAATCTTTCACGAAAAACCGGGAAGGGCCAACGGTCTTTACTTTGACAAAAAGGGCAACCTGTTGGCCTGTGCAGACCTGGATAATGAGTTGTGGTCGATTGATATGAAAGGCAGGGTGACGGTACTGGTTAAAGGGTACAAGGGGAAAAAGCTGAATGGGCCGAACGATTTATGGATAGACCTTAAAGGCGGTATATACTTTACCGACCCTCTCTACAAAAGGCCATACTGGAACAGAGGGCCTATGGAGCAGGACGGCAAGCACGTCTATTACCTTTATCCCAACCGTAAAAAGCTTATACGGGTAACCGAAGACCTCGTTACGCCCAACGGTATAATCGGCACGCCTGACGGCAGGAAGCTTTATGTGGCTGACCTGGGAGCGAGAAAAACATACTTATATAGCATCAATTCGGACGGGACGCTGTCGGGTAAAAAGCTTTTCTGCTCGATGGGCTCGGACGGGATGACGATTGATAACGAGGGCAACGTTTACCTGACGGGAAGAGGTGTTACGGTTTTTAATTCAGCCGGTGAGAAAATCGAGCATATTGGGATTGACGCGGGCTGGACGGCCAACGTATGTTTCGGCGGTAAGGACAGACAGACCCTCTTTATCACGGCCCAAAAGTCACTTTATTCGTTGCGGATGCGAGTCAAGGGTGTATAGAAGGGAACGGTCACAGCTTCTCAGTCAACAATTGTAGGGCGCATCCGTTCACCAACCTTCTTGAAGTGGGACAGCGCACTTTCAGGGTCGGTGAAGTCTTTTTCTATGAACAACAAATCGGTCTGGCCGATATGGATTTGGTCACAGTCGGCTAAAGCCATCTGATTATCGATTTTGCTGCCGTTGATGAATACACCGTGTTTGCTCTTCATATCGAGCGCGTAATACTGCCCCTTGTCTTTGTCGAAACGTATCTGCATGTGTTTGCGGGAAACGTGCTCATCGAGAATCTGTATCAAAAGTCCTTCGTCCCTGCCGACCACATTTGTCCGATGACCGAGTGGGTAATAGTTACCTTTTTGGGTACCTGACATTACAATGATAGAAGCCATTACAACTCCTTGTGATAAATACTTAACGAGATAAAAAGTCGTACATTGTTGAAAACCTCAAGCTGCATATATAGGAGCAAAATCCACAATTATCTTTGACATAATATCGATTGGGTAATATAGTAATTGTCATTCGCAGCCGAGTCAAGCTCTTTTTAGGGCTGTTTTGAAACTTTGTCGTTATGCCGGATTCGCAGGTTCATTTCGCTGGCAGAACTAAGGGCAGTGGATATTTGCGGTGAGGGATATTGATGAGCGAGGCAGAAGCAAAAAATGATAAGCGGTGGGGTGATGAGGAGCTTCCTCCCACCGCAAGCTTTGGCGGTGCGTCGAGAGGGCCGGGCGGGAAGATTGGCCAGTTCCGTATCGAGCGGGAGCTTGGTCGCGGAGGCGCAGGGGTTGTCTATTTAGGCCACGATACCAAGCTCGACCGCTCCGTCGCTATCAAAAGCCTGCCAGCCGAGCTGATGGACAACCCAAAGGCACGTTCGCGCTTCGCGCGCGAGGCCCGGGTCCTGGCATCGTTGAATCACCCGAACATCGCCACTATCTACGAGGAGCTCAAAGAAGCCGAGGGCACCGGCTATCTGGTCCTCGAATACATTCCCGGTGACACGTTGGCCGAGCGAATCCGGCGTGGAAGGCTTAAGCTGGAAGAGGCGCTAACGATTGGGCTGCAGATTGCTGAGGCGGTGGCGGCGGCACACGAGCATGGCGTTATCCACCGCGACCTGAAGGCAGGCAATATCAAGATAACGCCGGAAGGGAAGGTAAAGGTTCTGGATTTCGGGCTGGCCAAGGCGGTCGGCGGTGAAACGCTGGATGAACAAAGTACCATCACCCAGCCGGGCCAGGTGATGGGCACACCGAGCTATATGAGTCCGGAACAGGCCCGCGGTCAGCCGATCGACGAGCGCAGCGACATCTGGTCGTTCGGGTGCGTGCTGTACGAGATGCTGACGGCTAAAGTCCCCTTCAAAGGCGAGACGATTTCCGACACAATGGCTGGTATCCTCGAGCGCGAGCCTGACTGGCAGGTGCTGCCGCAAGACACGCCGGCAAATATCCTGGTTCTGCTGCGTCGCTGCCTAGAGAAAGACCGGCATCGACGGCTTCAGCACATCGGAGATGCGGTTATTGAAATCGACGAAACGCTGAACCTGCCAGCGACCGCACCGCCTACTATCACTTTACCCAGATTAGAAGCTGCTCGCCGGACGAAGTTACAGACAGTGGCGATAATGGCTTGTGTCGCCCTCGTTTGCATTGTGGGTGCCGTGGCGTTATGGCGGCCCTGGAGCACTGGTCCTATAGACAAGCACCCGGTGATGGCATTTGAAATTGAGGTCCCAGAAGACGTCTCGATGCCTGCAAGACAGGCAATGGCGATTTCTCCAGAGGGCACGTACATCGCTTTTGTGGGCCGAAAGGCTGGAGCAAAGCAGCTCTACTTACGGTCGCTCAAGCGGGTGGAAGTTACGGCTGTCCCGGGCACGGAGGGGGCACAAATGGCATTCTTTTCACCCGATGCCCAGTGGCTCGGTTATGCCACGACGACGCGCCTTTAGAAGTTGGCCCTCGGCGGCGGTCAGCCAATTCCCATTTGTGACGTCACGGGCGTACATAGCGCTTTCTGGGCGCAGGACGAGACGATCTTCTTCGCGAGCGACCAGTACATGGCACTGGCCCGTGTCAAGGCCTCAGGCGGGGTACCGCAACTGGTCTCTCGCAGGGAGGGACCGCGCGAGTTGTGGCATCGGGATCCGGAGGTGTTGCCCGGCGGCAAGGCAGTCATTTTTGGCACGCACGATGGTAGTGGTTCCGGAGGATTCCAAAATATCGTTATGCAGTCGCTCGTTACCGGTGAGCGGAAAACGCTGCTGGAAGGCGCCCGCCTCCCCCGCTATGCGGAGAGCGGTCACCTGGTTTACGAATCGGGCCAAACTATGATGGCAGCGCCCTTTGATAAGGATACCCTGACCCTCACTGGCCCCGCTGTACGTATTGAGGGCGTGAGGCTGGCCAGATTCTCGCGCCAGGGAACACTCGCCTGGGTGCCGTCTGTGCCGCAAACGGAACTGATGCTGTTGTGGGTAGATCGAGAGGGAAACGAGACGCCGGTGATCGATGCGAGGAAGCAATACATCGGCCCACGCGTTTCTCCGGATGGAAACCGCCTCGCTTTCTGGATGGGAGGCACAGACTCGCACGTCTGGATACTGGACCTGCGAAGGGGTGTGATGGACCAACTGACCACGACGGGGCGCAACTGGTGGTGTTCCTGGTCACCTGACGGGAGCCGAATCGCATTCATATCGCTCCGCTCAGAAGAGAGCGCTGAGGCCGCGAATCTGTATTGGAAAGCCGCCGATGGCAGCGGTGCAGCGGAGCAGCTCACGCAGGGGCCTTTCTACGACCAACCCACGAGCTGGACGCGTGACGGAAAAAGCATCATCTTCCAACGGAGCTTCCACCCGCAGACCGGCTGGGATGTGATGATGTTGTCGCTCGGCGGCGACCACAAGCTGCAGCCGCTGCTGAATTCGCCTGCGAATGAATTTCGCGGGGAGCTGTCTCCTGATGGCCGCTGGCTGGCATACGTTTCCACCGAAGCAGGGCCTCCTGGTGTTTTCGTGCGGGCATTCCAGGGTCCGCAGCGCAAGTGGCGCATCTCGCCTGCAGGAATCTCCGCGGGTGATCCACTATGGTCGCCCGACGGCAAGGAGCTTTTCTACCGCGACTTGTATGCCGAGAAGGTCGTGGCGGTCGACGTCGAGACGGGGGACGAGTTTGCGGCAGGCACTCCGCGGGTCCTGTTCGATGACTGCTATTTCGAGCATATTGCTTACGGGCGCACCTACGACATCACGCCTGATGGAGGACGCTTCGTAATGGTGAAGGAGATGAATCCGCCTCCTCGGCGGATCGCTGTCGTACTCAACTGGTTTGAGGAACTGAAACGGCTTGTGCCGACGGGAAAAAACTAATGACGCTTTTGCCCAGGACATGTTTTGATCTTTTTGAGGATATTTGACTATTGGAGCTTTTGTAAGGGTTTTCAATGAGTGACGCTGAAGAAAAAAGCGATAAGCAGCCGGGTGAGGAGGAGCTGCCTCCGACTGCGAGTTTTGGCGATTCGGAGGTCTGGCCGGGCGGCCAGATTGGTCAGTTCCGTATCGAGCGGGAGCTCGGGCGCGGAGGCGCAGGGGTTGTCTACTTGGCCCACGATACCAAGCTCGACCGCTCCGTTGCTATCAAAAGCCTTCCGGCTGCGCTGATGGACAACCCAAAGGCGCGGTCGCGTTTCGCGCGCGAGGCCCGGGTCCTGGCATCGTTGAATCACCCGAACATCGCCACTATCTACGAGGAGCTC
>DUZJ01000075.1 GCA_013349615.1 Planctomycetota bacterium
AATCCCGATCATGATGCCTTAGGCTCCTTTTCACCTAACGACGTGCAGAATGGTGCCATAGTTTATATCACAGGCGTAAAAGGCAAGACTTACAGGTGGAGGGATGGCCAAGTCGTAGATAAGTCCGGCAGCAAGGTTGTTTTTGACTCTAAGTCGAAGAAAGTTAGCAGGAGATAATTATGTGGAGACACATAATTACAATTTTGATTTCTTTGACGATGGTACAGATGGCAGCAGGGAAGAATCCCACCGCTCTTGAATTACTGGGCAAATATACAGAAACACAGGACAAACTCCAATCTTTCATCGTCAAGTATGAACATACGACTTATCAGGCCAGCACATCACTTTCAGGACGGCTTCCCCGACTGGGAAAAGGACAAGCAGGTGGATTTTATGAATTCCGATTTGACGGAAAACGACGCAAAAAACTAGACTGCATGTGGGGGCATGTAGGAATGAGCCCTGAATTTACTCCAAGAGATAAAGCTAAATATAGAAGCCGCCTGTGGGACGGTGAGACTTTCTTTCAGTACGGTGGGCAAGAAAAACACGCGAGTTTCCCTTTCGGCTCAGTCACTCAAATTACGAATTTCAAGGACAATATAGAGGAGGGGCGAAAGACATTTTGCCATGCCTATTTAATGCTGCGGGGGTATTTCTACGGTGATTACGAGCGGGTCGATTCAATTCTTCGCAACGCCGATACTATATCCGTACGAGATGACACACAGAGCATAGGAGCATCGGATTGTTACGTTATCAATGCGGTGACAAAGCATGGCAAGTATACCCTCTGGATAGACCCGGAGCACGGGTATAACATTACGAAAGCAATCGCACGCAAAACGAGAGGTGACCTGAATAGCCACGGACTTCTAAAGGGGAAGGCGAAAGCCCTTTTTTCCATGAAAAACGTCCGTTTCAAGAAAATCGACGGTGTATGGGTACCCATGGAAGCGGACACGTATTGCAGTAAGACCTGGTCAAAAGGCGAATTCTGGAAATCCAGCGGTCATACCAAGAGAACTGAGTTTATTTTGAATCCCGACCACGATGCGCTTGGCTCATTCCTGCCGGACGACATTCGAGATGGAGCGAAGATTTATTCTATTAATGGTGTAAGAACCAGAGGGTACACATGGCGAAATGGTGGGCCGGTGGACGAAAGCGGCCGTAAGGTCGACTATAAATCAGTCAAACCTAAAAAATAATACAGCCATAAGAAGCGAAATAATTATGTGCAGATACAAAATTATTATTTTGATTTGTTTGTCGGTGGTGCTGTCGGCGGCAGCGAAGAATCCAACCGCTCTTGAATTGCTGGACAAATACGCAGAAACACAGAATAAGATTTACAAATCCTTCGTGATTAAATTTGAAGAGGCAAGAGAGCAATATAATTCTCACACATACGGCATAGAGAAAGGGAATAGAAGGGGAGGTTCTTTCTGTGAAATGAGGTTTGACGGCAGGCGGTTCTATGCGATCCGTAACGACTTTGGTAACTGTATGCCGAATGTACGCATTTTCATACCAAAAGAAGATCCCATGTATTCGGTGATACTGTGGGATGGCAGATTCCATTACACATTTGGCAAACAGCCGGATAAAGAACTCGAAGAATTGGCCGAAAAACGTTTCAAGACTGTACAGGAACGTGAAAAGTTTCTAAAAGACAGAGCAGGTCTGTTAACCATTACAAACCGCCCCGAACGTGCAAAGGGTGGCCCGGGTGATTTCCTGGGTGCAATAACGGGACATTGTGATGATTTTCACAAACCGCGACTTATATCAATTCTTCGTAAGGCAGGCAAGATATCCGTCCGTGATGAAATGGAACGTATTGGGACGTCAAAATGTTATGTAATGGACGCGGAGGCAAAGCTTGACAGATATACCATCTGGATTGACCCTGAGCACGGCTATAATATTGCACAGTTTGAGGACAAATGGGAGAGGATATTGAAGAAAAGCCAGACAGATCCCGGCAGAAAAATCCAAAGAGACGTTTCAATTAAAAATGTACGGTTCAAAAAGAGTGCCGGGATATGGATCCCGGTGGAGGCGGAAGTTAGTGATGTTACGCGCAACATCGGCAAGGGTATGTTACGGATATCGAAAAGACGCTATAAACGAACAGATATAATTTTGAATCCCGACCACGAGAGACTTGGTTCTTTTGCTCCTGATTTCCCGAATGATAGCCGCGTACAAGTCAAGGGTATTGAAGGAATTGACGAAAGCAAAAACTACACGTGGCGGGATGGCGAAGTTGTGGACGAGAAGGGCCGGGTGGTTTTTGACTCTAAAACTAAGAAAGCCGAAAGGAGATAATTATGTGCAAATATACAATCATTGCTATAGTATGTCTGATGCCGTTACAGGTGACGGCAGAGAAGTTACCCGGAGCTGAGGAACTGCTCGACCGTTGTGGTGAGAGTATGGACAGGCTGCCGTCTCTCATTGTTAAGGGTGAGCTACAGATGAACTTGCGTCGTTCCCTTGCCCTCACCGGACCTGCAAAACCAGGGGCAATAGGAACAGGGAAAATGTACAAGCGCTGTGAAGTACGCTCTGACGGTCAGCGTGTCGCCCAGCGGAGCTATTACTGGGGGAATGTGAAGTCTCTGAAACAGGCGATTCCTGCGGAGAAACCTGCATACCTTAGTAACCTTTGGGACGGGACGTATTACATGAGATATTCGCGTGGCTCCAACGGTCAGGGACGCGTCCTTTTGAACGGCAAACAAAGCGATTACGAGATACGACGCCTGCAGCAGGGCCACGCGGGTGCTTTCGGCGTTTCAGCCGGAACAACCCGCCGGCTGGATAAAATTCTGCAGGAGGCAAAGAACGTCTTGGTTCAAAGGCGTGAACGCCCGGAGAAACCATCGCCTTTATATGTTCTTGCGGCTGATACGAAACACGGTCGCTACACTGTCCATCTTGATCCGGATCACGGCTATTTGCCTGCTTATGTGAAAGTACAACTTAAAGCAGGGCAGGGACACAAATTCTATGGCCGCTCCTTTGATGAGGCCGGCTTAGAACTGACCTGGGAATTGTGGAATCCGAAGTTCAAGAAAATTCACGACTCGTGGGTCCCCGTCGAGACCGAACAGCGCTATCAACGACTCTATAAACGAGACAAGTTCGAAGACAACAAAACCCATACGCGGTTCACCGATATCACGTTGAATCCTGACCATGAAGCATTGAACTCATTCTATCCCGACGATGTGCGTGACGGCACACCCGTGTTCCTGCGGAATGTCGAACTTAAGAGAGACAGCGACACCTTCACATGGCGGGATGGCCAAGTCGTGGACAAGTCAGGCCGCGTAGTTTTTGACTCTAAATCGAAGAAAGCCAAGAAATGACAAGTGTTTCGTATAGGGGATAATTATGCGCAGACACAAAATTGCAATTTTGATTTGTTTGACAGTAGTGCAGCTGGCAGTGGCGAAGAATCCCACCGCTCGTGAATTGCTGGACAAATACGCGGCTACCGTGGACAGGTGTCTGGGCTCGTTCGCGACCAAAGGTGAGTTTGTTATGGATACCAAGTGGAAACATGTGCTCAATCCGAATGTGAAAGCCGGTCGATATACATCCTATACAAAGAAGGACTTTCGATATGATGGTCACCGTACGAGATATATTGGGTATAAGTGGGGAGATGTAGGATATCGAAAAATCCCGAAAGAGAATCCGATAATTAACAGCGACATAATCAACACGGAGTATCGAGCGAGCTATTCGCGACAGCAAGACAAGCCCTCAGTCATCAAGTGCCACAAGAAACCGCTCGACCCGGAGAAGGTTCAACGGAAGCTCGCTTTAGCGTGGGTTGGAGCCGCTGCTTTTGGATTCTTTGCCAGCGAAGCTCGTATCGACACTGTCTTGCGCGGGTGTGGCAACGCAGCCGTGCGAAAACAAACTGAACAGGTAGATGAATCGAACTGCTATGTCATTGACGCGGATACTAAATATGGCCGGTATACCGTTTGGATTGACCTCAAGCATGGCTACAATCTCAAAAGGATGCGTTCGATCCAGGAGCAAGGCGATCGCGTTGGACGTAGAATCTTGCCACAAGGATATAAGGGTGTTAGAGTCCTCACAAATATGGCGTTCAAGCAGGTGGATGGAGTTTGGATACCTACAGAGTTTATCTATGAGGCGGACGTAGTATACCCGGCGCAATATGAAATGACCGGTCAGACCCATGGCAAAATCACCGAGTTCTTGATTAATCCGGACCATGAGGCTTTGCGGTCATTCGAGTTAGACGATTATCATGACGGGAGCACGGTCATCTATTTCGAAAATGACCGGAGTCTGTCTGGTCGGTACGTCTGGAAGGACGGCAAGGTAGTGGACGATAAAGGTCGGGTTGTTTTTGACCCTAAATCGAAGAAGCCCAGCAGGAGATAATTATGTGCAGATATATAAATCATCGCTACGGTATTTTTGATGCCACTGCAATTGACAACGAGTAAACGGTCCACCGCCTTTGAACTGCTGGAGAAATATGCGGGAACTCAGGACAAGCTTCAATCTCTCATTTTCAAGAGGGATGGGAAATATTATACTCCCTGTATCATAGTTTGACGCCGAGCTTTATCCACGCGGCCAGGATGTCTTTCTTGGAATAGAAGCCAACGTGCCGAAACACTTCCTTACCGTTCCTATCGTAAAAGATCTGAGTTGGAATCTTCCTGACCCCATATTCCGAAGCCGCTGCTCTGTCTTGCCACACGTCAATATACTTTATTTGAAATTTCGCTGCGTACTTAGCCCTTAAGCCATCTAATATGGGTATCATCTGCCTGCATGGTGGACACTTATGCGACCCAAGCTCCAGTAGCATCGGAAGACCGGAACTGACGCCTTTCTCCACGACGTGCATATTTTGACTCCACCTCCGACCTGCCCTTTCAAATTCGACTTCGTCTTTGTGTATCTTGAGGACTTTCACATCATCTATTACATCTTCTTCATGTACTATTTTGCCGTCAACTATAGCTATTGGGTCGTCCTCGCTATAGAAGATACCGGTTAGCGATACATCTTTGTGGAAAAGCGCAGAGACCTTCGTTGCTGCCCGAAGGCCTTTTACCGTTGGCCAAAAGTAGTAGGCAATACTCGCTACAATCACAAGAGCAAAGACCAATAGCACTATGTGCAATGAAGATTTTTTGGTTTTCTTCACTGCCTGGCTTTGTATTTTGCTGCTATCTTCTCGCTTCTGTTCTTCGTCATACTTATCGGCGAGACGGTCAAAATTAATCATTTGCGCAAGTTCCCTCGAAGAAAGATGGTATTCACAAGGCGTTGCTTATTGTTTGTTTTCGACAAATTTTGATGGGTACTTAATGGATTTTATGAAGCGGCCGAGATGATTGTACACACTTTTTACGTTCATTTTCCTGTTGGCCTTCTGAAAAGCCTATGCGTGTGCAGAAACTTTCAAGTACTGCTTGATTAAACCGCCGAGGAATCCCCCGAGCCGACCCACTTTCAAATAGTTTGGATGCGTGCTTTTCCGTGTTTTACGAAAGTTAAGGGCAGATTAGTATCGGCAGACATTTATGACGGCTTGTCGAGAATCAGGCGAGTGCCGAAAAGGGCCATTTTGGATTACCTTCTTGTGCGTGCACCGACCCTCTCAGGCTGGCAGGACCTGTCCAGAAAATTTCGGCAAGTCCTCATAACAACAAGCGGCTGGGCGTTGCAGGTTTTCCGGGTACGGAGAGGAGCAAGAAGGTATGTTTTTAAGCCTCACCCAAATCTGAGCGAATGAGACTAAAGTCAATTATTTTTTGATATTGCCTGAACTATGACCGCCCAGTCCGAGCGGCGTGGGGCTTTGAATAGCTGGTCGGGCCTGGCTTTTAGGCCGGCAATCCCGGTCTCTTTGTAGCTGCGGCAAGTATCCACGGCCAAGCCCTGAATCGGCCTTTTTTGTAGCTCACTGAGGTCCATTTGGACCAAGTTGGTATTTTCCTTGTAGAAAACGAGCAGCTTGCCCGGGACCTTGAGGCACACACCATCGGTTAGACTATTGTCACGCACCAATTCTTTCCGGAACCGGTTTTTCCAGAATCGCGACCAGGTGAGGATTTGCACTTCGTTAGGATATGGATGCGACATACCATCAGGGCGAGGCTTTAACAGGTTGCCCCAGATGTTTGCGGCTCCGCCGGCCATTGTCGAGTGCCATAGGCCGCGGCGTGTCATATTGAAATCATAATCCTTCTCCGGATAGACGCCCTTGCGAATGCGGAAGCGGTCCTCCAAAAACGCCGGCTTGTCGGGGTACTGTTCTATGGCTTTAACGTAGATATCGTAATCAGGCCGATGCTGTTGATAAGAAGAGTAATCCAAACCATCGTATATCTGAGTAAGGTCTGGAGCCCGCCCTCCGAGGAAATGGAACCAGCCGAGGTGGCTGTGCATATATTCGTGCCAGGTGCGCAGGTCCTTTTCCTTCACCCACTCCTGCAGGTCAAAGCCGTAGCCCATTGACCAGCCGGGCAGCGGACCAAGTCGGGCACAAATGTAGCGCTGTAACCGACGATCAACCTTGCCGTTGAGGCCCCATCGCTTGGGTGTCATTCTCCGCTGCTCATCTCCCCAGGCCCAGATGTGCACGACACCGCCGGCCGCGTGGACCTTCCGAATCAGTAGTTCAAGCGCCTCGAATGTATGCGGGTCGGGATTCGGAGAGGCCGAGGCGATTTCATTCGAACGCAGCTTGTCAAGGTCGAACCAGCGGCAAACAACGGTGGTGTGAAAGCCGTTGAATCCGTGTTCGACAAAGGACTTGTGGATATCAGTGTCTATACGCTCCGGATTCCGGTAGAACGTGGGCGGGTCACAGTACATCACATACTGCGGCACAAAAGCCTGGTCGATTCCCAGTCGTCCCCACTTGCTGCCGTAGTTTGTTATAAAACCCGGCACGCCGGGATTGGGGTGGATTTCCACCTCGCCGTTCAAGCCATTCAGCTCAGGGTCGGAGCTTTCAGTGACGAAGTTCCACCTGCCCGTGTGTGTCCCCGTGAAGCGCAACTTCCAGGTGTTATTGCCGTCATAGAATAACTCTGTCCGGATATTCCTGCCGCTGGGTGTATGGGTGAAGGTCGCTTTGGCCACGAGGTCAAACGGATTGCCGGAGTAGCTCTGGTTTCGAAAGTTCCACGTTACTGGTTCCCAGAGCTTAGCTTCTTCTATCGGCGAAGCCAGGACAGACGTAAATCCTATCAAAAGAATAAGAAGCCGGAAAACCTGTGTTTCGGGGCTGCGAGCGAAAGCTGGTCGCCGGGAACCGATTGCGGTTTGCATAAGCGTTCCTTTCTTGCGTTATATCCTATTATACTTTAGTTCAATGCGTGAATTCTTATTATAGTTCTTCTCAAAAACTGTAACAAGGCAAACCTTCGGTAAGACTTATCTCCACGAGTCTGGTCAGCGATTCACAGATTTCATCGGTTCTGATTTCGTATGCCCACGGGATGAGGTCTTTCGGGGGGACAACACGTAAGTTTTTTTCAACAAAGTTAGAGTTTTCTCCAACTCCCGGTTGCTCAGCGGACGTTCCCACATGAGTAAGCGGGCCAGCTCACCGTCGAAGGACTCATGGCCCGGATGGTTCGTTGCATCGCGTTCCTGTCCAATAGCCATTTTGGACGAGTTCGCCTTTGGATTGACGGGGAAAGGTTTGGACGCCACCGGTTTGGTCCCATTGACAAAGAGCTCGATGGTGACTTTCCCGGTACCGGCACCCATGCGGCCGGCGATTACATAGTAGCGATTCTCTTTTAGTTTAGGACCAAGAAGCTGAGGGTTGTTCTCATCCCACCGGCCAAAGGTGATACCATTTCGAGAACCCGTCCAAAGTGTGTTATCATCCTTTAGCCCCGCCCAGAATCCTTCATATTTTCCACCATTTCTCAAGTTTCCAAAGAACGAATTCACGTTCTTGAGGCCGGACACCTGTGAGTAAACCGAGCACACCTTAAACCACGTGTAGCCACTGCCGGTTATAAGATGGTCAAAGGCGTCTTCATCGCTATTGATTAGTTCCTGTCGTCTAAACACAACGGCGCTATGACCACCAATGGCTGCCACTTTTTCTTTCAGCGCAGGGTGTCCTGTCCCCTTTTTATGACTGGCGTCCCTCGTCGCTATGAAGGTTTTGACCTTCCAGTCCACCTGATTTTTCCAGGACGCGACCCGCCCGTTAACCACTTTGATACCTCGCTCCGCGTCGAGGTCCAGGATGAGGCCTTTTCGCACAACTTCAGTCTTTGCTTTAAGATGCGATTCTGCCGTGACCTGAACGGTGCCGGCCAATGCCATTACAAAGACAACCGATAGAACAGCCTGGTATTTCGATATTATCATTTTTGGAAGTACCTCATTTCTGCTTTTGGCTTTAATGCCTGTTATGGAATGTACCCGGCGATTACAGCTTTTAACTGCCGAATGAATTTCAGCTCTTGCTCGTCGAGCTGGTCGAAGAGTCCGGCCTCGCGCATATCAAATGAGCGGCGGGGTTTGCTTTTAGGCCTGTCTTTCTGGTCGCCGTTGTGAAGACACCATCCGGCAGCCCCACCTTCTAACGCAGCCTTGAGGTCAGCGAGAAAGTGTTCAGCTTTCGGCTCCCACCTCTTCGGGGTGAATCCTCGGCGAAATGGTTCCTGATAATGGACGGGCACGCTTCGGCCGAGCTGCTTCATTAGCTCGAAATATTTTTTCGTCTGAGCGGCTGTTTGTCCTGCTGATTTGGAGTGTCGCGGACGGTGGGGGGCTAAAAAGTCAACGCGGGCATCGAGAAGGATTGTTTTGAGCTCGTCTTTTTTGATGTCTCCAACGTATGAAGCTGTAACAAGGCGGTTCGGGTCGAGGCGTTTGATGAACTTTCGTAACTCTGCCAATTCCTCGGTTGAAACGAATCGCTTGTCGCGAATATTTCTTTCGTTTCCCATATCGAGATACCAGTTGCGGTAAGGCTTCAGCGATGTAACAATGGTTTCGGCGGCGCGGCGGACTGCTTCTGCGTTTTGAAGCCGGACAGGGCCGGTAACACCATTGCCGCGAGAAAGAGTTACGTCAACTATGATGCACCGCCGGTCACATTCGGCTACAAGCCATCGCAGCTTTGCTAAGTAAGGCTCACGCGGCTTCCCTTGTGGATTGACAACCGAGACTTCGTTATCGAATGCTCCCCAGGTCGCCCAGACACGGAACCAGTTGAAGCCGTATTTTTGCATATCGTCAAGGTCACGCCGGATAAAATCCTTGGACGCACCGAGCGCGCCGTAGTAGCTGATGCCTAATAGAAAGGCAGGCTTGCCGTTGATAGTGAACTGCCTGCCCTCGATGCCAAGCTCTGTGCCGGCGGCGGCAATAGAACCGGTCATCAAAATGCTTAGTAAGAGGACGCTTTTTTTCATCTTTGCTCCTGCTCAAAAGTAAATGAAGGCGTATTTATTTTAGCAGGCCGTAGTTTTCCAGAGTTTGTCGTAGAATGGCCTTTTTGTCTTCGTCCATAGGCGTCATAGGCAGGCGCAGCTCCTCCGAAGCCAGATTCAGTATTGATACTGCCGCCTTGATGGGTATGGGATTGGTTGCCAGGCTGAGCAGATTTCTGCACAGGGCAAACAGCTTTTTGTGCCATTGCCTTGCCGAGACCAAATCGCCTTCGAGAATCAAATCGGTCATTGCTTTGACGTCGGCGGGGACGATGTTTGCTACTACACTGATAACACCTTTGCCGCCGACCGAGGCGATGGGCAAAGTCATCGAATCATCTCCTGAGAGGATGGTCAGGTCACAGCGGGTCGCGACATCGCTGACGTGGTCCATCTTTCCGGTTGCATCTTTAATTGCGACGATGTTTTCGATTTCAGCTAAGCGGACGATAGTGTCGCCCGTCATGCCGGCACCGCATCGGCCGGGTATGTCGTACAGCACTATCGGCAGGTCAACCTCCTCGGCTATCGCCTTGAAATGCTGATAAAAACCTTCCTGCGTGGGCTTGTTATAGTATGGGTCGACCTGCAGGGTGGCGTCGGCACCGACCTTTTTTGAAAACGCTGCAAGTTCGATTGCCTCGGCTGTAGAGTTTGAGCCGGCCCCTGCAATTACGGGTACTTTTCCACGAACGGCTTTGACTACTCTTTCGATAACCTGTTTATGTTCTTCGTGACTTAGTGTAGGCGATTCGCCGGTCGTGCCTACCGGAACAATCCCATCTATCCCGTTGTCCAGTTGAAAGTCAACCAGCTCATCGAGCGTTCGGAAATCGATTTCACCATCCTGGAAAGGTGTGATTAAAGCCACCATTGCTCCTGTAAACATTTTTCTCTCCTTTAACTTTGAGCTAACACTTTCAAATATTCTTTGACCGTATTGTAGAGTCCCGTCTGGAGTGCTTCGGCTATCAGGGCGTGGCCGATTGAGACCTCAAGTATGCCCGGGACCGTAGAGCAGAATTTGCCGAGATTTTTCAGGTTGAGGTCGTGACCGGCGTTCAGTCCCAGGCCGATTTCATTGGCGAACCCGGCTGCAGCGGCGAATCGCTCAAGCGTCTGGGCTACGTTTTCGTTTGTGCGAAACGCCCTGGCATAAGGCTCGGTATATAACTCGATGCGGTCGGCTCCGATTTCACCGGCCATTCGGATGCCAGTGGTATCCGGGTCCATAAAGAGACTGACGCGAATGCCCAAATCTTTAAGTTCTCTTATGACAGGCAGGAGACGCTCTTTGTCTTGGTGCAGGTTCCAGCCGTGGTCGGAAGTATTGGCACCCGGCGTATCTGGGACCAATGTTGCCTGGTCGGGTTTTAGCTCGTGTAAAAGCTCCATTAGTTTGCCGGTGAAAGGATTGCCCTCTATGTTGAACTCGACTGTGAGCATCTTCTTAAGTTGGCGGGCATCATCATATCTTATGTGCCGCTCGTCCGGCCGGGGATGGACCGTTACGCCGTGAGCGCCGGCTTTGATGACGGTTTTGGCCGACTCTAATACATCGGGTATGCCGATGTTGCGCTGGTTTCGCAGCAGCGCAATTTTATTTAGATTAACGCTGAGTTTGGTCATTTTTGAGCCTCGGAAAACCACCGCAATTATATCGCTGTGTTAGTTCTTAGCAAACAATAAAAAAATTGCCACTAAGGCACGTTTAGCTACGAAATGGTTCGACAGGCTCACCATCCCGAGCGAAGTCGAGGGAAGGCACAAAAAAAAATATAATTAGCCACAGAGGACACCGAGAGCACAAAGAAGAAATTAGAATTATTAGACGCAGATTACACGGATTAACGCAGAAATATATTCTTTATTTAGATGCAGATTACGCTGATTAACGCAGATGTTTAATAATTTTTTATCTTTCAGCGCAATCTGCCAGCCGTGCCAGAGACGGCACGTCTCGGCAGGCGAAATCAGCGTCAAAAACAAATAACAGCGGAATCAGTGTCTAAAATACAAAAGCCACGAATATAACTTTTGCGACTTTTGAGCTTTTTTGCGGCAAAATAATTACTTCTCCTTTTCGCCTTGAACCGAAGGAAAAAGCTGTTATAATGCTAATATAATTGTCTTTTGGGTTTTTCAGGAGGAAAAAGGAATGAAAAAAGCCAGAACGATCATAATATTCGTGCTAATGGTTCTTTGCACCACCACAAACCTTAAAGCAAGTTGGGAGGATATTACATTTACGGGAAATGGCGTTGTTCAAGAGTGTGACCAATACGTCCAAGTGTTCATTCATGGAACACCGCCGGATACTACTACATTAGAAATGACTGGAGGTAAGGTAGGGGCTTTATTTATCTACGACTTTAGTGTGGTAAATATTAGTGGTGGTATTGTTATTGGTCAATTTTATTCATTTCATCCTGAAAATAATGATGGTGATGACCTTTTTCTTTGCCCTCCAGAATTTTGTGTTAATGTTTTCGGTCATAGCACAGTAAGTATCAGTGGCGGTTTAGTCGATGGTATAAAATGCGAAGACTGGGGTACAGTAAATATCAGTGGTGGTAATTTCAGCGTTGCATTTTCCGATCATGCAACAGTGTATATCACCGATGGGTGTGTGAGGCTCGTTGCCTGGGGTGAGTTTGCCCCTTGGGGGCAAAAGTATGAGGATAATAGTCATTTATATCTTTCAGGAGGTCAAATCCTCGGCGGTGTTTTACTCAAAGATAATGCTACTATGGAGGTGTATGGGTATGGCTTTGCTTATGACCCTAATGGATGTGACGCTAATAACCCTAAGTTTTCAAATGGTGGGAGGTTGACGGGTTTCTGGCGGGACGGCAGGGCTTTCAGTATAAATTTCATGGACTTCCGAAACCATTCTTATGATAACGTGATTCTGCATGAAATTCCTAAAGCTGATATTGGTGCTATTCTTATTCAGGAGGCAATTGATGAGAAGGAAGAAGTGTTAGCGAAGATTGATGCGGCACTGGAGAAGGATTGGGCGGGGTACGATGCTTTTGAAGAATTGCTTGAAAGTGGAGATTATGGTGATTTGAAGAAAGGCAATATAGTCAAGGCCAAACAGAAGATTCATTCTGCGATACAGTACCAAGAGCAGTCGAGGGTAGCATTGGAGAAAAGCATTGAAAAACTGGAAGATGCATTGGCAGCTTTAGGCTGGGAGCCTCCAGCCGATGAGCCGCTTCAAGAGCAGATCTGAGAAGACCTCTTGGGGGCAACGTAACTTCGATAGTGAAATCCTTATAGTTTTTGATTAATCCATTTCTTGCCAAATCTGGCCTTTCCGGATATCCATAACTACTAATAAAAACTTTGATTTTTTCAAATCCTCGTCTATAATATAACTGTAACGAATGACTTAACAGGAGCGACTTTATGCATAATGAATTTACCGCAATAGTGGAAAAGGATGGCGAATGGTTCATTGCTTACTGTGCTGAAGTGCCGGGAGCTAATGGACAGGGTAAAACCAAGGAAGAATGCCTTGCAAATTTATCAGAGGCAATCGGTCTTATTCTTGAAGACCATCGTCAGGATGCCTTACGCGGGATTCCTGAAGACGCAACACCTGAAGTGGTGAGTGTGGAATGAAACGAAAAGCGCTTCCAGGGTCATTCAGAAACAATTTTTCGTCATACCGAGATCTCAAATAAATTAGCAAGAAAAATCTGCAAGGCATTATCGATAAAAGATATATAGAACGGCCAATCTATTTCTTGCTAAATTTGGTTTTTCCGGTTATATAGTCGTATTGCGTAATTTGTCCCTTCGCTCCGCTCGAGGGCAGGATTGCGTATTGCGTATGAAAACAAAACACGAAATTCGAGACAGATACGAAAAATTAAAATGCAGAATTTGAAAGCAAGATTCTTCGCTTCGTTCAGAGCGGCGAAGAACGATATAATGAAATTGAGCTGGGCCAATCGGATTACGATTCTTCGCATTTTATTAATAGTTCCGTTCGTTAGCTGTATGTTGAAGATAAACGACGCTGAGCTCGGCAGCACAATGCGGCATATCGCTATTTTTATTTTTCTGTTTATGGCCATTAGCGATGCTGTCGATGGCTATCTTGCTCGCCGAAGCGGGCAGATTACCAGACTCGGTGCGTTTCTTGACCCTACGGCGGATAAGCTGCTTATAACCAGTGCCTGCCTGCTGCTTATCTCTCAGCGGGGAAGTGTTGAAGGCTTTCCACTGCCGTCGACAGTAGTAGTGTTGATAATAGGCAAAGACGTGATTTTGACGCTCGGTTTCGTCACACTTTATTTTATCACTTCAAAGATTTACACCGCTCCCGTATTTGTCGGTAAGGCAGCTACAACTCTGCAGTCGTCGATGGTGGCGGGAATTTTGCTTGGCCCGGAGTTCTCAAGTTTTTTACCCGGCTGGATTTGGTTTCTGCGGGTGCTGTGGTGGTCTGCAGCGGGGACTGCTATTTTGGCAACTCTTATTTACATTCGCAACGGAATCCGCTATTATGAAGAGTACGAGCAAGATGCCGGGCAAGGAAAGTAGGGACTTTCATTTGTTGTCTGGGTGTCTGCGAATTGATTTGCGTTTTTGACGAGCGGTCATTTCATTGAGTTAAATATGGATGTTGATAAAGGGACGTGGGATGAAACGGATGTATTGGCTTTTAATCGTTACGGCGACTATGAGCGGGTTCTGCGGCACAGGTTGCGAGGTCCATCGCAACGACCCAGTTCGTGCGCGTCTGCCGGGAGCCCCGGCTATTATCGATGCAAGCTGTTTCCCGACTCTCCAGGCTGCGTTTGACGCGGTGCCGGACGCCGGCGGTGTTGTACGCTTGCCGCCGGGGACGTTTGAAATCGACGGAGCCTTAAAAGTCACCAGGTCTGATCTGCTTATTGAAGGGGCAGGAGCCGCGACGCACATCAAGAACGTCAACGTCGAAGGAAAACCAGCAATGATACTTCAGCACCCAAGCGGGCCCGATGACCGACAGCATGAATTGTGGCGGATTCGGCTGGCAAACTTTCGCATTACCGGCAATGAAAAGAGCGGCTGCGGCATCGAGGCGCGACGCATCAACGAAATATTCATCGATGGTGTTACCGTTAGCTATCACGGCGGCGACGGCATTGTGCTTGACCATTGCTACGAGGACCCTCGCATCTGCGATTCGCTGATTACCTACAACAAGGGCACCGGGCTCAATTTAATCGGCTGCCACGATATTATAGTTTCCTCGAACCAGTTTGAGGAAAACCGGGACGCTTTGCGGTGCATCGACGGCTATAATCTTACAATGACAGGCAACAATCTCGACGACCACCTCGGCGACGGAGTTGTCATTGAAAACACCTACGGCTCGGTCGTCTCGGGCAATATGTTCGAGGAGTGCAGGGGCACAGCCATCGTGCTCGACCGAGACTGCTACGGCATCACGCTCAGTGCCAATGTTATCGCGCATAACGAATCGGGAGGAATCGACCTGCGCGGCGCACACGGCTGCACCGTCAGTGCAAACACGTTTACTATTATGGGCGGCCACGCTTTGGCGATAGGCCCCGACAGCGGCCGAATCACCGTTACCGGCAACAACTTCTCCGACAGCTACATCGGCAGCGGCAAAGTGAAACGCGGAGCCGGCGACCGTAAGGCAGGCGGTATGATTGTATGCGGCACTTCAGACGTGGCGATTTGCGGCAATGTGTTCTCGGGTGTTCGGCCAAAGGCATTGGCCCTCGAAGGCGAACCGAGTAAGCGTGTCGTGTTTGCTAACAACGTGCTGACCGATGTGGAAAGTGAGCACACTAAATTGGATGATTCGTCTTTAGTGAATGATAACTTAGAACCAGCGGAATGATGAATAAAACACAGCTTGATAATGCTCCTGGCGGTTGAGAGATTAGCCGGATGAATTCCTAAATGTTTTAACCTGGTAGGTTTGAAAACTGACAAATGGCAGTTCAATTTAGCGAAATACCGGAAGTCTTGGAAGAGCTTCAGCAGGGCAAAATGGTCGTGGTTGTAGATGCTGAAGACCGCGAAAACGAAGGGGACCTGGTTTGCGCTGCTGAGAAGGTGACGCCGGGTGTTATTAACTTTATGGCCAAATATGGTCGCGGCCTTATTTGCCTGCCGCTTACGGCTGAGAAATGTGATTCCCTTGGTCTGTACCCGCAGACGGTCGATAACACGGCCCGATTCGGTACGGCGTTTACGGTTAGTATCGATGCGGCTGACGGCATAAGTACCGGCATTAGTGTCGCCGACAGGGCAAAGACGGTCCAGGTTGCGGTCGCAGACGATGCAAAAGCAAGTGACCTTGTTCGTCCGGGCCATGTATTTCCGCTGCGTGCCAGAGAAGGCGGAGTACTCGTGCGAGCAGGACAAACTGAGGCGTCGGTTGATTTGATTCGGCTGGCGGGTCTAAAGCCTGCCGGTGTTATCTGTGAAATTATGAACGAAGACGGCTCAATGGCACGCGTTCCGGAGCTGCTGAAATTCTGCGAAAAGCACGAGATGAAGATTGTTTCGATCGCCAAGCTCATAGAATATCGTCTGCAGCGTGAGAGCCAGATAGAGCGGATTGAGTGCGTGAATCTGCCTACCGACTACGGGGAATTTAAGCTGATTGGCTACAAGGGTAAACTGTCATCTGAGCCGCATCTGGCATTGTGCAAGGGCGGCGTCGGCGAGCTTGATGAGAACGGAAAGCCGGTTGAACACGACGAGCCGGTGCTGGTAAGAGTGCATTCGGAGTGTATGACCGGGGATTTGTTTCATTCGCAGCGGTGCGAATGCGGTTATCAATTGATAACCGCGATGAAGATGATTGAAAAGGCCGGCAAAGGGGCTTTGGTTTATCTCAGGCAGGAGGGCAGGGGCATTGGGCTGACAAATAAACTGCGGGCATACAAACTTCAGGAGCAGGGTCTTGATACGGTTGAAGCGAATCTGAAGCTGGGCTTTATGGCTGACAAACGGGATTATGGAATTGGCGCTCAAATCTGTCGCGATTTGGGGCTGAGGGAGATACGGATATTGACCAACAATCCAAAGAAGATAAGCCGGCTTGAGGTTTATGGTATAAAGATTGTTGAGCAGATAGCGCTTAGGGCTAAGCCGAGCAAGCATAACATCGACTATTTACGGGCGAAAAAATACCGCCTCGGCCACATGCTCGATGAGGATTTATAGTTTATGAAAACGGCAGGTGTAACAGCACGAATATTGTTCCTTGTATTGCTTTTTGTTGTGGCCGGTTGTGAGCCGCCGCAGGTCGGCGTTAAGCGGATTGAACCGCCGCCTAAGGCCGACAACGATTGTAATGAAGCTTCCATCTATGCTCGTTATGTCCCGGCAAAAATCCATATTATGCCGTTGACCGAATACACCGCCGTCAGTAATGTTGTAGAAGAGCCGGGGATAAAGGTCTATGTGAGTTTGCTGGACTCGTTTGGTTATCAGATGAAGTCGCCGGGCGTATTTCGTTTTGAGTTGTACGAGAAAGTTCCTCGCTCGGCTGAGCCAAAGGGCAAGAGAATTGACATCTGGCCGGACATCGATTTGACAGATGTAGTAGAAAACAACAATTGCTGGCGGGACTTTTTGAGGGCTTACGAATTCAGTCTGCCTTTTGACTTGGAGGTCAGCCAAAGCCGCATATTGCAAGCGACGTGCTTATGTCCTAACGGCAAACGCCTTTCGGCTGAGTTCACCCTTCCAAACACAAAATGATTTATTCGCGGCTGCGTCGTCTTGGCCCGAATGTTTCAGGGCATTTTTTAGCTTCTTATTTTTAGCCACACATTGCTCTGTCAGAAATTGTTGTTTTTTGCCCTTGCGGGAATGGAAAAAATAGTCGCTGCAGCGGGAATCTGGGCGGTTTTTCTCCGTGGAGTGTTTGTAAGACTTTGCACATAAAACAATTACGCATTTTGCACAATCTCACTGATTTCGATTAGTGAGGATTTAATCTTGCACTTTTTGACCAAAAGGGTATAATAACGTCATTGGGAATCTTGCCATTGGCAAGGCGAAGGCACAAGAAGTTATATCTTCTGTGCCTTCGTTTTTTTGCTGGTAAGACATGCCCACTGAGAGTATAATTACACTTGCCCCGCACGAAATAGCAAGCTTGCGCCATTTGGTGCTGGGAACCAGCTAACATCGGGAGCTTGCAACTAAGGCGACGAGTTAATGATTATTATAATTCCGCCGAAGGCGGGGCGAGTAATACGGTAATGGCGGTTTTGTAATCAAATTAAAATATGAAAGGGGATAAAGATGGCAGACAAACCATATTGGGATTACGATAATCCAACAGAAGTAACCTTAAAAAACCTTCCTGCAACTGGATATGGGAAAAAAGTCTCTGATACTGAAATACGCTTTAAGTACCGCGGTTGTGATATTAAACTAACCCTCCATAAATCAAAACGGACATCAAAACCGATATCAGAAATTGATTCAGGCTTAGATAAACTTAGTGGCGATCTGACTGAAGTCGAACAAGTACAGTGTTGGCGTAAACCGAATTGTCGGGTTGAGATTACATTCAAGGATAAGGATCGAGCGAGAGAAGCCATATCATGTGGCGAGATCGAATGTTTGCCAGAATAGTGCGCTGATGTTGAGAAGGAAACGCTAATTTTTGAAAGGAGAGAAGAATGAGAAGTAAATCAATTTTAGTAGTAGTGATTCTGTTTGCGGTTCCCCATTCAGCTTTCGCAGGATACCTTTATGGTGCTAACGCAAGTAATAGCACTCTTTACCAAATAGACTCTGCTGACGGAAGTAAGGTCTTGGTTGCAAACTTGGGTATTGATGTTAGGGGACTGGCTTACAACATTAGC
>DUZJ01000076.1 GCA_013349615.1 Planctomycetota bacterium
AAGGCACGCTTTAACGTAGATACTGTTTACGAAATCAGGTTGCTGCTAAAAGAATTCGCAGGAGATTAATGTGTTAAGACTTGAAGATTTTCGGACAATTGTGCCCGATAAAACATTGGCCGACATTTACGCCAAAGCAAGAGGCCTTTATGGCAAGCATATTGTTCACATCAACTCGACCTATCAGGGCGGTGGCGTCGCCGAGATTTTACATTCCCTCGTACTTCTAATGAATGACGTGGGTATAAGCACCGGCTGGAGAATTCTGCATGGAAGTCCAGCCTTTTTTAACATTACAAAGAAATTTCACAACGCGCTCCAGGGCGCAAGCTTAAACTTGTCCGAAAGGAAAAAACAAATATATCTCGAAGTCAACGGCAGCTTCGCAAGGCTTACCCATATCGACCATGACTGTGTAATTGTGCACGACCCTCAGCCGCTTCCACTTATAAGGTCGTATAGAAAACGCCAGCCCTGGATATGGCGATGCCATATAGACCTGACCGATCCACATAAAAAACTATGGAATTTCCTTGAGGGCTATTTGCTCAAGTATGACCAGGTGGTCATATCAAACAAAAAATATGTCAAAAACGACCTGCCGGTTGACCAAAGGATTATGTTCCCGGCAATCAATCCGCTTACTCTGAAAAACAAACAGCTCGAGGAGAAGACCATACTCAAATACATAAAGAAGGCCGGCATTCCGACTGATAAACCGGTAATTACCCAGGTCTCCAGACTTGACCCCTGGAAGGACCCCGAGGGTGTGCTGGAAGTCTTTAAGCGGGTCAGGGAGAAATTCGACTGCAGATTGCTCTTTTGCTACAACCTCGCCGGCGATGACCCCGAGGGCGTGCAAATATACACCAAAATTTACCGAAAAGCCAAAAAGTTGGTGAATAATGGGGACGTTTTATTTGTAGTCGGCAATAACGATATTCTCGTAAATTCCATCCAAAGATTTTCGAACGTTATAATACAAAAGTCCATAAAAGAAGGTTTTTGTCTTGCGGTTACAGAGGCGCTCTGGAAAGGCACGCCCGTTGTCGCCTCAAACGTAGGTGGCATCCCCACTCAAATCGAGAACGGTAAAAACGGATTTCTGCTCGAGCCTGACGACACAGAAGGATTTGCAGACAGGATTATACATCTGCTGAAAAACCCAAAGGAAAGCCAGGAGCTGGGCCAAAAGGCAAAAGAGATAGTCAAACAAAAATTCTTGATAACCCGCCTGCTTTCAGACCATCTGGATATGCTAAATGATATGATAACCCGCTAAATTGTACGTTTAGCTCCGATTTGTCAGGGATTTATCCCGAGCGCAGCCGGGCAATTCTCCGGAAAAAATTTTCAAAAAAATTAAAAAAAACCTTGCACAATCCGTTCTTTTTGTGTTACAATAATAATGTTGAAATAAGAAATGGAATAAAGGTGCTAAGGCAGGTTAAAAAACTGTCATAATATTCGTGAATTCTATTATATAAGACCAAACTATTTCATACCAACCCCTGCCTTCCAAAGTCAGCAGTTTTTCCTTCTTTGTGTCCTGCTCATATAGACCTGGCCCCGAGAAGGAGGAACAAAAGACGCAAAAATGCGCAATTTGGGCAATTCCATTATGTCTGCTAATGCGCAATATGAACTCATCTTACTCAATGTGGGTACAGGTGCGTTACCTGTACCGTAATAATATTTATCATAACTTTTTGAAAGGGCGAAAAAATGAAAAAGAGAGCAAATCATAAGGTCCGGTTGGCCATTTGTGTGCTTATCCTGGTGCTGGGCATGGCCAGCACCACAGGTGCGGATTCCGTTCCGGCACCCTGGCTTAATCAGGATATCGGTACTAATCATGGTGGCGTAACAGGCGGCGTCGATTACAATCCCGCCACAAAGATGCTTACGATTGAAGGTGATGGCGAGGACATCTGGGGTGCTAACGACGATTTCCATTATGTCTATCAGCCGTGGTTGGGTGACGTCGAGCTAATCCTGAGAATCGTCAGCCTGGAGCAGACGAACCTCTGGGCCAAGTGCGGTGTGATGGTTCGTGAGCAGCTTACGGACACGTCCTCGCATGCCATGATGATATTAACACCGCTGGGCGGCATAAGTACGTATTCTTTCCAGTGGGTCGCTGGAGCAAGCCGCAACAACAGTATACAAGGTGGTACTGGTACTATTGGTTCGTTGCCGAAGTGGGTCAGGTTAACCCGCGTTGGTGACCTCTTTACGGGCTACTATGCTGACGATGTCGGCGGCAGTCCGGGAGCGTGGACCAACTTGGGAAACCAGACTATCAGTATGTCGACAAACGTGTACGTCGGTATGTGCCTTACTTCGCACAGCACCGGTAATTTATGTACAGCCGTAGTTGACAACCTTGGCGGAGACGTGGCTATCCTCGACTTACCCGAAATCTACTACGTTGACGCGGGCACTCCTGTAGATGGTGACGGCAGCAGTTGGGAAATGGCGTTCAGGCGCATGCAGGATGCGCTCGCTGTTGCATGGTACGGCGATGAAATTCGGGTCGCTCAAGGTATTTACACACCCGCTCCACCGGGGCTGCCACCTCCACCGCCTCCTCTACAACCTCCGACGCCTCCACTACCAGTAACCTGGATTAACAGCCAAAGCGTTGAAGTAGCACCCGCCGACCGGACGGCCACGTTCCAGCTCAAAAAAAGCGTAACTCTCAAAGGCGGCTACGCCGGTTTCGGCCATGCCAATCCCAACGACCGCAATGTCGAAATCTACAAAACTATCCTCAGCGGCGACCTCAATGGCAATGACGCGGACCTGAACAACCCTCTCGATTTGCTCTACGACCCATGCCGGGCCGAGAACAGCTACCACGTAGTAACCGGCAGCAAAACCGATGCAACAGCCGTACTCGATGGCTTCACCATCACCGCCGGCAATGCCAACGGCAGTTGGTCGGACAGAACTAACCGCGGCGGTGGAATGTTCAACGTCTCTGGCAGCCCAACGATTACAAACTGTACGTTCACGAAAAACTTAGCACGCGGCGGGGGCGGTGGGATGTACAACTACGACTACAGCAACCCGACGGTGATAAACTGCAAATTCCTCAGGAACTCAGCAGACGACGGGGGCGGTGGGATTTGTAATGAGAGATATAGCGGCCCAACGCTCACAGACTGCACTTTCAGAGCAAACTTAGCCGACCGTGACGGCGGGGGGATAGCCAACATCTATCACAGCAGCCCAACGCTGACCGACTGCGCATTCAGTGGGAACTCGGCTGGCGGGGGTGGCGGCGGCATATGCAACTGGTTATACAGCGGCCCGATTCTGAGCAACTGCACTTTCAGTGAGAACTCAGCTGGCGCTGGCGGGGGATTCTTCTGCGAATATGCCTCTCCGCCTCCCGTGGCTGGGATTGCCAACGGCAGGATTGCAGAAAATCCAGACACACCTGTTTTTTATAACAGCGGTGACGCCAATATAAGAATGGCGAACTGCGCTATCGTTGGCAATTCGCCCGGAGACTACGCCGGCGGGATGGATGATTTTGGCAGCCACCCCATGCTCACAAACTGCACGTTCACCGCGAACTCGGCTGGTGCCGGCGGTGGGATCTACAGCATTTATGAAAGCCCAACTTTGCTAAATTGTGCATTCAGTGGAAACTCGGCGAGCAGGGGCGGCGGGATGTTCAACTTTAATAGCAGACCGACACTGACCAATTGCACCTTTAGCGGTAACTCCGCAGACTCAGGCGGCGGGATGTATAACACCGGTGGTGGGCTGCACGGCCCTTCGACGAGCAGTCTTACGCTTACCAACTGCACGTTTGCCGGAAATTTCGCACCCAATGGAACTGCTCTGGCTTGTGATGCCTGGACCCATTGGTGGCCAAGCAATGTTAAGCTAACTAACTGCATCCTCTGGGATGGTGGTGATGAGATATGGAACAACGATGAGTCAACAATCGCAATTACATACAGCGACGTGGAGAGTGGCTGGCCGGGCGAAGGCAACATCGATACCGATCCTTGTTTTGTTGACCTTGGTTACTGGGACGCCGACGGAGTCTGGGTTGATGGCGATTACCATCTGCTCCCCGGTTCACCGTGCATTGATACTGGAGACCCGAATTATGTGACCGAACCAAACGAAACAGACCTCGATGGCAGGCCCCGTATAATCGACGGCCGGATCGATATGGGAGCTTACGAATACAGTCCACCCATACCAGCCGAGGCCAGGATCGACCCCCGCACCATCAACCTGGCAAGCCAGGGTAAATGGATTATCGTGCTTCTCTGGCTCCCAGAAGACTACAATGTTGCCGACATTGACCCGAATAGCCTTCTTCTTGAATATGAAATTGGACCTGAGCAATTGTGGGTCAATGAAGAAAAGCAAGTTGTGATGGCCAGGTTCAGCCGCGAAGAGGTTCAGGCCATTCTCAATGTTGGTGAGGTCAAGCTGACAATCACCGGCCAGTTAACGAACGGAACCATATTCGAGGGCAGAGATGCAGTTAAAGTAATAGATAGAGGAGGCGGAAAATCAGCTAAGCAATGCTTTTGATACGAAATTTGTTGCGTGGCATTTGAAGGTACAGGTGTGTTGCCTGTGCCGTAATAATATATTTTTCATAAATTTTTGAAAGGGCGAAAAAATGAAAAAGAGAGCAAAAATTTGGGCAATTGTTTTTGTAGGCATGGTGATGGGCCTGTTCGCGGGCACGGCCAATTGCCAGGACACGGTCAGTGTCGTCGCACTTGCTCCCAAGACCCTGTACGCCAACACCCCTGTAACGGTCTCTGTTACCGCAGTAACCATCCCTGACCGGAATCCCGCCGTCGTCAATGTGGCAGTACGATTCGGGAAAGACACTCTAACGTCTTTGCTGGTCTTCGAGGATGTCACGGATGACCGTGGGCGACTCAACGCGAGGTTCGACGCCCCAGACATCGCACCGGGGACGTATACCCTTGAACTCGAAGTGGACGGTGTTGACAAAATCTTGGCTGCTGAAGTCGAGCTCCGCCGGATGCCGGTGCTCCTTATCGAGACCGACAAACCCATCTACAAACCAAGCCAGACCATTCAGGGCCGGGTCCTTGTATTGACCAACGAACTGCGGCCCACCTCTTCCAAAGTCGACGTCGAGATCACCGACGGCAAGGGCATCAAGATATTCCGAAAGGCACTGAAGACAAACGCCTTCGGTGTGGCGCCATTCAAACTCGACCTCGCTAATGAGCTAAACTTCGGCACCTGGAAAATCTCTGCTGAATCCGGCTCAGCCACCAGCGAGGTCGATATCCGAGTAGAAAAATACGTGCTGCCGCGCTTCGAAGTCGAACTATCCACTGAGAGAGATTACTTCCTCGTGGATGAACCCATTCCCGGAACAGTCAACGCGTCCTACTTCTTTGGCAAGACAGTCGATGGAATCGTCGACCTTCAGGCCAAACGCTACGTGGGCGTCTGGGAGGAATACGCAACGTATACTGCGACGCTATCCAATGGAAGCGCAGACTTCATACTACCTGAAGTCGGCTATGTAAGCGGCACACCAGGCGCCGACGGCGCCGGCAGCCTTCAGCTTGACGCTGTGGTCACCGACACGTCAGGACACGAAGAAAAAACAACGAAACTACTCAAGATAGTGGACTCTACCATCCAACATCAACTCATTGCACTGTCTAAATCTATCACTCCTGGCCAACCATTTGATGTCCTCCTTGTTGCCAAAACGCCCGATGGTCAGCCCGTCACAGTCTCCGCAGAGGTCAAGTGCGAATACTACGATGAGTACTGTCGGATTCCGCCACCTCCATTTCCTCCGCTTCTGCCACCGGGACTACCTCCGCCTGTTCCACCACCGGGACTACCTCCGCTTCCACCAATACCTCCACCTCCGCCACCGGGATTTCCTCCTCCACCAGCGGTTCTACCGAGTGCACCGCTAAACAGTTCAGCGAATAGCGAATATGGCACACTGTCCACCGAAACCCGTGTGCTTCCGAGTGTCAACGGCTCCGCCACCGTCTCATTTCTTGCGCCCGAAGGTACCGCGTGCGCCCATATCCAAAGTTCGGTTAGCGCAAACGGTGCCACCGCCGATGCTGAATTGACCATTTATGCAACTTATTCCCCCACCGACAGCTTCTTACACCTTAGACGTATTTCAGAAACTCCCATCAATGTCGGAGATATCGTCACTATCGATGTGTTCCAGACTCACGACGTAACAGTTTACTACGATATCTTTGCGAATGGCCGTACCGTCTGGTCGGATGCCACAACTTCGCCTCAGATTATATTCCAGGCCACGCCGCAGATGGTGCCGGCTGCGAAGGTCGTTGCCTACGCTATCAATCCTAACAATGAAGTATCAGCACAGACATTGCCGCTCGAAGTGGCCCTGGATAACGCCGCTGGGCTAAAGGTTGAGTTTGACGCCGAGCAAGTCCTTCCCGGCGATTCTGTCCAGGTCTCCGTTCAGGCTGACACCGAAGCGATGGTAGGTCTTGCCATAGTGGACGAGTCGGTTTATGCCCTCAATGAAGGCCGGCTCAATATGAGCGAGGTATTCAACGAACTCGAAAGTCGGTTTATGGAACCACAATCAGAAGTACATCAATCTATCTACGGCGCCTACGAGGTATTCGATAAGGCAGGACTCCAGGTGCTGGTGTCTGATACTATCGCTGTACCACACGGTCAATCCGGCGGCCCGACAGCTCCACCAGTATCACCACCTCCACCAGCTCCTCCCGGATTTATACCGCCCGGACCAACACCACCTCCGGGGGAGCCCGGCCCACTCGCCGAGGTAACACGTATCCGCCAGTTTTTCCCGGAAACATGGCTTTGGATGCCCGATTTGCTCACCCAGCCGGACGGTACCGCCGCTATCGACCTTACGGCACCCGACAGCATCACCACCTGGCGGCTGCATGCCGTCTCTACGTCCGACAATGGCCTTGGTATTACTGAATCAGGGCTTTTAGTCTTTCAGGAATTCTTCGGCGAACCGGACCTGCCATACGCTGTTACACGCGGCGAACAGTTCCCTGTACGCATCCAGGTATTCAACTACCTCGACACACCCCAGCTCGTCCACGTGGAGCTAACCAACGCGGAATGGTTTGACCTGCTTGAAGCCGATACCCAGCAGGTCTCCGTCAACGCCAACTCAGTCGGATTAGCATCATTCTTAATACAGCCAACCACGCTCGGACGTCATACACTCGATGTAACATTGCGCTCGACGCTACGTGCTGACGCTGTACGCAAAGAGCTCCTCGTCGAACCGGAGGGCACACAGCGCGAGCTTGTGACCAACGGGATGATACGCGCGGGTAACACAGTAACACTCGATACCTCTCTGCCCGATTACTGCGTACCCGGCTCAGAGAAGCTCCTTCTAAGTATCACGCCGAGCCTGGTCGCCCAGAGCATCAACGGCGTCGACGACCTGCTGCACATACCCTACGGCTGCGGTGAACAAAACATGATATTCTTCGCACCGGATGTCGAAATTCTACGCTATCTCGATGCGACAGGCCAATTGACACCGGAGGTCCGCGCCAAGGCCGAACACTTCATCACCACCGGCTACCAGCGCCAACTGACCTTCCGCCATCAAGATGGTTCATTTTCCGCCTTTGGTGACTATGGTGGGCGCCCCGGCAGCCTGTGGTTGACGGCCTTTGTCCTCGACTGTTTCAGCGCCGCCCGCGACATCTACGCCGTTGACGAAACCGTTCTCACCGGAGCCGCCGAATGGATTGAGGCGCACCAGTTGCCCGATGGGTCCTGGGAGCCCGTCGGCTTTATCTGCCACACCGAAATGGTTGGCGGAATGAAAGGCACCTATGCGCTCACCGCCTTTGTCACGCTCGCACTGGCTGATTACGGCACGGCATCACCGGACGCGATGGCCGGCGCCACCCAATATCTCACCAATAACGTGACCTCTGTTCAGAACGACGCCTACGCGCTCGCCATCGCAGCTCTGGCCCTTGCACGCGTCAATAACAGCGCCGTCCATACAGTCATTGGCCGACTGTTGGAAATCGCCATCAGAGACGGTGACGGCATTCACTGGAGCCCCTACGACGTCGAGACCACGGCTTATGCGGCCCTGGCTTTGATGGAGAACCAAAAGCCACAGGCCAATGATGCTATCAAGTGGCTTGCTCTGCAGCAGAACAGCCGAGGCGGTTTCGGCAGCACACAGGACACTGTTATGGCGCTCAAGGCGCTAATGACTGCCGCCCAGATGCAAACACGCAATGTTAACTTGACTATAACCGCTGCCGCCATCGATACTGATGTTGTCGCCGAGGGTACCGTCTTGGCACACTTCAACGTCGACAGCAGCAACTTCGATGTCCTGCAGATTGCTGAATTGCCTGCGGGAACCGGTATTGAACTGACTGCCGCCGGTGCTGGCGAAGCACGTTTCCAGCTCGTCCGGAAGTTTAATGTCTCCCTAACCGACCATATCATTCATAACGATATGGCTCTTCAGGTAACATACGATGCCGACAATGTCCATGTGGACGATATTGTCGACGTTACTGTGACCGTCCGCTATTTTGGCCAGGCGGGGGACTCCGGAATGATGATAGTAGATGTGGGTGTGCCGACAGGTTTTATACCATTAAGCGAGTCCCTCGATGCTCTTGTTGAGGACGGTAGTATCAGCAGAGTCGAAGTAGCCGGACGGAAGGTCATCTTCTATGTCGATAACCTGGCCAGTGGTGAGCAGCGCACCTTCACCTTCCAGGTCAAGGCACGCTTCCCTGTACGCGCCCTCATTCCCGACAGCAAAACATATCTCTACTACGAACCAGCAGTTGGCGCCGAACAAGGTGGAAGGAAAATCACCGCAGGTTTCCCCGATGCCGGCCCCGACCAGACTGTCTACGCCGGCCCCAATAGCGTCGCCCAGGTAACTCTTGACGGCACTAATTCTTTCGACGGCAATATTGACGGGCTAACATTCAGTTGGATCTGGTCCATTGACGGCAACAACTTTACTGCAACAGGCCGCATTGTCACAATTCCACTACCGGCTGGCAGGAACAGCATCGCGCTAATTGTAAACGACGGTATACGTGATTCCGCACCTGACCACACCGTCATAACCGTCATTGAGCCAATGGAATCGCATCTGCGCATATTCCCAAGGGTAGTTAATCGCTCCAGCCGACAACCGAAAATATTAGCGATGCTTCGTTTACCCAAAGGCGTCACCAAAGAGCAAATCGACGCTGCTCAACCGCTTCGCCTTTATCCCGGTGAAATTGAACCAATCCGTCAACATATTAGGCAGTCTGACATAAGTGGCGCTCTGCGGACAAGCATTCTTGCCTTCTTTGATAAGGCCGAGCTGATGGAGGCTGTACCTGATAATGGCAGTGTGGAAGTGCAGGTCGTCGGCCAGCTAAAGACCAACCGATATTTCTACGGCACCGATACCGTCAGAATTATTAGCGGTCGCAATGATCGTCGCAACCACATTCATTGATTAGGATTCTTCTGCCATCTGACCTATATATCCGGCAAAGGGCTGGGGGCTTTAATACCACCAGCCCTTTGGCTTTGTCCGCTAAGCCTCTCAAAGTCTGATAGTGTCACCGCCTCAAAAGAACGGCTATGTATACATCAACAAAGGTCAATGTCACCTGCCGGCTGAGCACAAAATCACCCATATCTCTCAGCCTCGTGTTGGATATTGTCCGTGCTATGGTCGACCCCATTTTGGAAATATTAATACCTTGATGCGAAAATGCCCCTCAATACGACTTCTTACCCAGTTTAAGGTGTGCAGCATACCTGCAACTGCCCATTGTGATAGGGATAAAAACGAAAAAAGCCAGACCCTACAACAGCAGAATCTGGCTTCGGAGGAGGGTGATGAAAAGCTATATAATGCCGAAACCTAATTTTATTATTTGTCTTTTTTTAATTGTCCTTATGTTTTAATCGAAAAAATAGCAGAAAATTCTTTAACGAAAATTCAAAAAGAATACTCTTCTTACCACAAATCAACGTTTTTAGTCGCGAAATTCTTATTTTTTTTATTATTTCTTCTAAAATATGCAAATTACGACCAAAAACCAAGATAGTTTACGCTGGATAAACGATTTTTGTTCGCATATTTTAACCAATACACTGTTACTTATTCAGCGTGTCGTAAAGCTTCAGCTTGTCGCAAAACCTGATTATGGATACAAAATCTACGATTTCAGGCCATGGTTCAATCCTGCGTGGCAGCCACAAATCAATGCTGCGCGGAATCTGACTTATTTGAACAATGCCGCATTTAATAACTACAGCAAAGAGATAAAGGGCGGCATATTCCCCGACAAGCCACATAGTTACCACACGGAGGCGGGCGAGCTTGAGAGGCTGCACGAATTGCTAAAAGGTAAACTTTAGGGGGGCATTTTCTATAACGACTCAGGAAAATGTGGGCGATGGTAGGTTGGACCAGCCGCGCTGAACTTGCCGGCAGTTTATTCCTTCACTTCCGGACACGACATAATATAGTCGAGGACATCGCTTAGATTAGCTGTTGCGACGGCAACGGCACAGTCGGCAGCACCATAATAGAGATTGAGTTGGTCGGTCTCTTTGTGAACAACGGCACCGGAGGGGAAAACAACGTCATCGGCATCACCGACACGCTCGTAAGTAGCTCGCGGTCCCAAAATCCATTCATCGCTTCGACGCAAGACTCTCCACGGCTCATTCAAATCCAGAAGGGCCAGTCCCACGCGGTATATTGCTCCTGATGCAGTTGCGCGTACACCGTGATAGAATAGCATCCAGCCTTTTGCTGTTTCTATAGGCTGACAAGCCAGACCCACTCTATGGCAGTCCCAATAGCCTGGGCGTGTTCTAATCAGAAGTCGGTGGTCACCCCAGTGCTTCAAATCGGGCGAAAAGCTTATCCACATGTGGGCCTCACCTCGAACGATAGGGCGGTGAATCAATGCAAATCTTCCCCTGAATCTGCGAGGAAACAGGCAGGCATCTTTATCCTCCGGCGGCAAAAGAGCACCCAGGCGGGCAAAAGTTTTGAAGTTCTTGGTTATTGCCAGCGAAACTACGGGGCCGCCTTCACTGAAGGAGACATACGTAATGGCAAATTGCTTCTGTTCCTCGAGCCAAATAATACGGGGGTCTTCCAGGCCCCACTTTTCCTCCCGAGAATTTTGGTCAGCCTCAAGGGTTGGTGCAGAGTCAACTTCCCAGTTCGTGAACCCATCAGAACTGCGAGCAACGGTCAAATGCGAGAAGCCACGCATGTCCTCGACGCGAATTAACAGCAGGGTCTCCGCATTCAACTTCACTGCTGCGGGATTAAAGACCGCATTTGTTGGGTATGGCCAATTTTGCGGCGTTAGTATCGGATTACCCTGATACCTCTTAAAGAGTTCGTGTGCTTTTTGCTGCCGTGTAAGCTCGGTCATAATCTTAGCCCCAAAATAGCAAGCTCATAAGTTGCACATAGGTGAAAAAGTGGCTTTTCCTCTGGTTATCTTCATCTATTATCTAACCTTAATCGGCAAGATGGGTAATTTAATGTAAACCAAAGTAACAATTTTTTTTTATCTTATATTCTGCTGCTATTTCGCACCAAGAGCCGCGCACGACGCATCACGAGGTTATGCCTTTACCAACTGTGTTTCGTATAAACCTTGATACAATGGACAGGTTTGCATCAGTTCATCGTGCTGACCCTGAGCGATAATTTGGCCGCCATCCATTACTACTATCACATCTGCGGTTATAACAGTGCTGAATCTGTGGGCGATTATAAAACTCGTTCTGTCCTGCATAATTTCTTCGATGGCCCTGTGAATCTTGGCTTCGCTGTCGGCGTCAACGTGACTTGTGGCCTCATCGAAAATCAAAATTGCCGGGTTCTTCAAAATCGCCCTGGCTATGACGATTCTCTGCAACTGACCGCCACTAAGGCCGGCGCCCTGCTCGCCGATTACTGTATCGTAGCCATCGGGCAATGGTGAAATAAATTCATGGGCAAATGCACGCTTGGATGCGGCAATTATTTCTTCTCTGTCAGCATCGGGCCTGCCATACGCGATATTTGCCGCTATAGTGTCATTGAATGTCACCACTTTTTGTGTAACCATTCCTATCTGGCTTCGCAAGCTAAACAGTGTCGCATCGCGAATGTTCTTGCCGTCAATCAAGATATGACCGCTGTCGGGGTCATAGAACCTCGGTATCAAATTCGCAAGAGTTGTTTTGCCTGAACCGTTAGGCCCTACGATAGCAGCATTATGACCCGCCGGCACGCAAAGATTGATTCCCGCCAACGCCGGCGTCTTTGCCTGAGGATACGTAAATACAACATCTACGAATTCGATTCTATCTCTCAAGGGCGCAAGTGCAAAAGCGTTCGGTATTTCTTTTTCTATCGGCTCATCTATGATAGAAAACACTCTTTCCGCCGCTGCATTTGCTTCCTGTATCTTGTTCCAGATATCACTTGTTTTGCGAACAGACTCAGCAGCGGCGCCCAACAAAATCAACAAGACCAAAAATTCAGGGCTGTCCATCTTGTTCTGGCTGACCCAGTGCGCACCCATTATCAAAGCAGCAGAGCCTGCCGCCATTCCAAGCACTTCCAGAACAGGCATTGTTGCCGCATCAACTTTCGACATCTTGAGCAATTGTTTCAGCAATTTGTTGTTTATCTTCCTAAAAGTACTTCGCTCTACATCCTGTTGATTATAAACTTTAACCACTCTAAGCCCTGAAATCGTCTCCTGCAGTTTCGCCAGCATCTGGGAGCTGGCAATCAATGACTTTCTTGTGGCCTTTTTCATCTTCCTGCCAAACATACCTACCAGTCCAAGCACAAGCGGTGCGCCACACAGAAATATCAGCGTAAGTTGCCAGCTTAGCAGCATCGCACAGCCTAACATGAACATGCGTTAAGGGGTTCACGAAGTGCTTTGCCCAGCATTGTCTTAATGGCCTTTCCCATTACATTGGTATCGCGGATAATCCGGCTGACCGTATCACTTGGCCTTTCATTCGCGAAAAAACCTATCGGCATATACATAACATGGGCGAATGCATCCTCACGCAGATGGTTTATGCCAATCTGAACCACTTTTTGGGCCATGTAGCCCTGATAAAATTTGGCTAAACATCGAATTATCGTTACCACCCCTATCGCCCAAATAATAAAGATAACCGCCCTTGTTCTGTCAGCCTGGTTTTCTTCTCTCGGCAATAAACCAACCACCCATTGGGCACGCTCGATAATCGCCAGTTTGAACTCCCATTTGATACGCTCAATCCTGCCATACCGTAAGCTGTCAATGTAAGCTTTGTTCTCGGGCGTATTCAGTTCCAGCGTTTCATCTTCTAAGGTGCCCTCTTTATTCAGTCGCTTCAACTGAACGATGATTTTACTCTCGCGGGTTTGTGCCAACTCTTCGAGCATTCGCCAAAACGGTATCTTTTCGGCTCCTTCTGAAATCAAAAATTCGCCTGCTCCAACAATTCTATCAGTTGGTTTCAGGCCTGCCGATGCGCCCAGACTGTTTTTTTCGACACCGGTTATAAGCAGACAGTATGCAATATCCTCGCTGTCTTTGTCGATAATATCCGTGGCGCTTAGGACATAGAAATCAACACCGTATTTACACCCGCTAACTTTTCTGTCAACCCAGTTGTGCAGACCCTCTTTGCCCATCATCACCTTCAGCAGCGGTATAACCGTCATAAAACTTAGTGATAAAAGAGCAGCGACAATCATTGCGGTGACGACAACGGTAATGATACGCGGCCATTGAGGCCAGACATATTTGAATATTCGCTTAAAAGACTTCATTCAACAAATTTCTCTCTTTTGCTCGGACCCCATTTTGCAAAGTCCCGCGCCAATTGTCCTATGTCGGCCAGGTTCGACTTCACGCTTCTTTTCTCCCGCAGGACGCACATCCAATGGGTGCGGGACAAAACGGCGGCACTGCTCAATCGTCTCCTTCACTTCGAGCGGCAAGCTCGCCGCACACAGAGATTATAAGTCAAAGCAAAATAGCAAACTCGCGTCTCCCAGTCAAGTCCAAAGACTTTATTGACTGAAAAGGATATTTTTGCTATCTTAACAGCTTTTTAAGGCCGCAGTTAAATGAAAATTGACCATTTAATATTAGGCGCGTTCCAAACCAACTGCTATGTCCTGCGCGAAAGCCAGAGAAGCCAAGATTGTCTTATTATTGATACGGGCCTGCAGGCTGGCCGGCTTATCGAGTTTCTAAAGCATCATAAATTAAATCCTGTGGCTGTGGTCCTAACTCACGGCCACCCGGACCACGTTGCCGGCGTCGCTGCATTACGCGAAAGCTTCCCCGATATGAAGGTCTATATCCATAAGCTCGATGCTGATATGCTAACTGAGACGCCGAGCAATTTCGAGCTTCTGGCAGGTGGTATGTCCGGCAACCAGCCGGCTGATTTGTTTCTGGAAAACCAAAGTATAATCGAACTGGCTGGTATAAAACTGCAGGTCCTCCATACTCCCGGCCATACCCCCGGCGGCATCTGTTTATATTCGGAGGACGAAGGAATTGTCTTTACTGATGACGCATTGTTTGCCGACTCCGTCGGACGAACGGACTTAGGCGGCAATATGGCTCAGCTAATAAAGAGCATCAGGGAAAAGCTTTTGACACTGCCCGGCGACACTGCCGTTTATCCCGGCCACGGCCCCGTAACTACAATTGAACACGAAAAAGCACACAACCAATTCCTGCAATAACTGTTCTAATCAGAAAAAACTTGTAAAAAACGTGTATCTCAGTATAATGAATTTTATTTGTAACGTAAATACACGTTGCCTCTGATTTGCAAGGAGATAGCGTTATGAAATTCACGTATGACCCACGATATAACATAGGTTACATCCGCTTCAAAGAAAAACCGGTCGAGGTCGAATCGATCAAGCTGAGTGATGAGCTCGTAGTGGATATTGCGCCGGATGGAGCGGTTTATGGTATTGAGCTTTTGAATGCTAATGAGCAATTACAGCGCGAGGATATGGGGGAGCTTATTGTAATCAATGAAGCGACCGGCGAACATACGGAATTGACACTTATCAAGAACAAGAGCGGTTAGACACTAACGCTACCATAGCCACGGCCCAGTAACTACAATAGCACACGAAAAACCACATAACCAATTCCTCCAGTAACTGTCTACTGGCTCATTCCAGGAATCCAAAACCGTAAAACTTGAATTCTAAAAGCAATGATTTCTCTGCAAGCACATACAAACACCATAATAAGTAAATTCCCGAGGCCATACTACAACAACCTGCTGGATGTGCTCAATATTTGGTATCAATTTTCGGCCCTGTAAGCACCAAAAACGCGCGGTTCCCGCCAGCTCACGAAAAAGATGGTGTAACCTTTTGCCTATGCACGGTGTATAAGAGTATGAAATCGTGTAGATTTTCAGATTAGATAATGTTATAATTATGTCGAATGGAAAGGAGCCGAAGAAATGAAAAAGTCCATTATCATCCTGACGGCGGGCGTATTGTTATCGACGATGCCGATACTTGCCGGGCCCCTGCTTAAAAAGCAGGTCAGCAGTCGTGCCAGCTGGCTGGCTCACACCGACCATGAGCAGTTCAAGAAAACCCTGACCGGTCAATTGATACGAAAAGAACTGGTCAATCTGGGGATTGAGGAGCATCTGTCAAATTTTGCAACGATATCATCTTTTCACCCGCTCGACGATGTTCGTAACGTTACCATTTACGGCACCGGCAAAGACCGCGAAAAAGCTGTAGTTCTGATTGAGGGCGAGTTTGATAAAGAGCAGGTGCTGACGCTGGTGCGCATGAATCCCCAATATAAAGAAATTAAATATGGCGATATAGTGCTGTATGAGTGGTTTGACGAGAATCAAAAGGACCCGAACGGAACGGCCGGTCAAATGACGTACGGCTGCTTTTATCAGGATGACCTCATAGTCATGGGAGTAGGTCAGGAAGGAGTAAAGCACGCGGTCGATGTCCTCAGGGGCTCGGCAGAAAATGCAGCCAACGTCATATTCAGCCGGGCCGCACAGGATGCGAAGGGCGCCTTTTTCCAGGCTATGGCACTCAATGTCGCCGAGATTGTAGGAGAGCAGCAAGAGACTGCTGCCCTTAAACAAACGAACCAGGTTGGACTGGCCGTCGGTGAGTCTGAGGGCAACTTCTACATCAATTTGGATTTAACTGCCAAATCAGAGGAAGCAGCCCAGGCTGTAACAAAGATGCTGGAGGGCATTATTGCCTTTGCGGTACTGTCCGGTGAAGAGCAGCCAAAGTTGGCCGACCTTGCCAAAAAGGTGAAAGTAAACTGTGAAAATAAAACGGTTCGGGTCCACTTCGAGTCGGCTCCCGAATCTGTTGTGCAGTTTCTCAAAGACCAATGGCAAAAGAAAAAAGAACAGGACAGCAAAGAGTAGTAGGAACCAGTCCCGACACGCAGCTTCACATCCTGCGGGAACTGAGTACCGAAGAATTGGCTCGCAGGTCACAACAGGGCTGCCAGGCATCCTTTACAGAACTCGTGGCCCGTTTCGGCAACCGACTCTTCCGCTTCCTGCAGCATAAAACCAAAAACGTCCAGGACGCTGAAGACCTGGTGCAGGATACATTTGTCAAGGCTTACAGCAACATTCACAGGTATCAGGATTCGTGGAAATTCTCCACCTGGCTTTTCACGATAGCGGCGCGTTTGGCATACAGCCATTTCCGAAGGTTACGTTCTTTTCGGACAGTTGGCCCGATTGAGTCCGGCGACCCGGGGCCGAGGCAGATGGTTGCAGAGCAGGAAACACGGCAGAGCCTGTGGGCATTGGCCGGGGATTTGTCAAGGAATCAGTACCGGGCGCTTTGGCTGAGGTACGCGGAGGATATGTCGATAAAGGAAATCGCGCATGTATTAAGAAAATCGCAGGTCAATGTGAAGGTGCTTTTGTACAGGGCCAGACTAAATCTGGCAAAGAGATTACAGAAGGTAACTGAAGAAAACGAAGCGGCGGACCAAACGCCCTCAAGGCAGACTCTGTCTTTAATGAAAGTTGAAGGTGCATAATGTTCTGTTGGTTCTTTAGATTGATGATTTCTCACAGTGTGGATGGCGATAACCAACCATCGCCGATAACCCAAAGGCATATTCGTCACTGTACTCCTTGTCGCCAATTCCACCAGACGTGTCAATCGTTGTCGGAGGGCTTACGGCAAGAGGCGGCAATCTCGAATGACAGGATTTCCAGGCGTCTGAGCGAGCAAATTCTGACGGCTATGCCCAGTCGGCGGACAGAAAAGCACAAAGTAGGTGTGAAATTGTGGATTTCAGCGACTGCTGCCTGTCTGGCTTTGGCCGTTCTTATTGGAGCTTTGCTGCTGGTTGCACAGAGGGATCACCGAAACAATGGCCAACCCAACGGGGCACAAATGGCCGCTGGAATTCAGGAACTTCGTGCTGTTTACGAGAAGGTAGGACAAGACATACCAAAAACTTGGCCGGCAGTGATTGAAGAACCTTTGACAAATGAGCTTGAGAGTCTCACTAACGACACCGAGTCCGCAGTGCGGTTTTTGGTTGCGTGCGTCACTGTGGACATAGCTGGTTCCGCAGCGAATCAATAACCCGGATTTCCCAGGTAGCCCGTACAAATGGACTCTGATTTGATAGTATAGAGCCTGTCGAGATATTGGATTTTCAGCGAATTGGTATGTTTCTTGGTTTCTCTGACAAGTACGTTGGCCGGGTCAACGGTCAGAAGAGTCGAGGTCGAACCGCATGTTGTGTTATTATGAAGATCGTAGCGTGCAGGAGTAATGTTTATGAAGACAAATGGGAAATCCAAGCTTGGAATACTGGTTGCCGTAGTTGTAATGCTGTTTGCCGCCTTGGCTGTGGGAATTGGCATCAAACTGTATCAACCGCAACGGGCTGAGATGGAACCACAAATCGAACAGCAACAA
>DUZJ01000077.1 GCA_013349615.1 Planctomycetota bacterium
AGTGATAGATTTACCGGCGCTCTCCGGAATTGTGGTTGGAATAGAGAATATTTGAACGGAAAGATTCATTTTCAAAGAGCTGTTTCGCAAGCACGGCATATCCTTCACTCAACGGATGACTGGTATCGACGTATAAATGACGGGGTAATACCACAGGCATATAATAGCCGACATTGTTGAGCTGGAGCCAGGCCTCAATCTCAGTTTGCATCTTTCGATAGGTATCGATACTGTCTGCGTCAAACATGTGCTCATTTAAAGGGCCGACGAGGACGAATACCCTGTTGTTTCTTTTCCTTAACAACTCAACGGACCGTCTGAAGAAGGACCACTGCAGTGACGTTTTCAGCTCGACCCATTGGAGAGCGGTCCGGCCTACGGCGCTGCCGGGCCGGGCGGTGTCTCTGGGCTGTTCATAATCCTCGGAGCTTGGAAGGCGAAAGCTGACAGCGTTAAGAGGGTTCTCGTAGGGGTGTTCGAGGGTCCAGGCGGGGACATCCATGCTCTGGAAATAGGTGATGTTCAGGTGCCAAGCCCAGTTGAAGAAAGGGACGCAGCGTTTCACAACGGCTGATATTCTTGTAGGAAAAGAAGCCTTGTAGCAGGGAATTTGGGGGGTGAACTGGGGGACGAGTTCAGGATGATTAAAATGGTGCTCTTTTTCGGTTTGCAAATCGTGCCTGGCCGAAGTCATCCATAATGGATTAAGATGCAAAATAACATTCTTGTTAGAGATGTCCCGGCCGTAGTATCGCAGCAAACCCTCTAAAGCGGCCGGGTGTGTACCGTCGGCGCCGAGATTGGCGAACCGAGCGCGGCCTGCAAGGTCGTTTAGATAATGCGAAAGCGTGTTATCCATAGGCACAAAATGGCCCCACACGACCGAATCCCCAACAACAAGGCTTTCTACCCGGCTGCAGGCCAATCGGCAGTATCGCTTGTAAAGCCAGTAGTCGCTGCTTAGGTCGTAGGGCAGCCGATAGTCGGGCTCAGGCTCCAATTTCTCGGCCCGTTCCCAAAGCGTCGGCGAAAGGCAAAAAATGGCTGAGAAGATGATTGCAACAATGAACCACTCTCGCGCCGATAATCGCAGACAATTCGAACTGAAAGGGACTTCCTCGATTCTCGATTTTCTGCTTCCACGAGCATCGGGCATCGAGCATCCAGCGTCAAGTATGTCTTTTTTCTCCATTTCCTAAAACCTCTTTGGCAGCCGCTTAGAACTGTAAATAGATAAACGGCTGCTGGCTTGAAGGAGCAAAAAGTGCCAGGTATAAAACCATAAGGAAAATTTGTCCTATACGAACGGCCCGCAGCTCAAGGAACCACTTAAGCCTGGATTCATAAGTGAACTGATAGAGCCAGACGCTAAAAATCAAGGCCAAAGCAAGCAATGGACAATGAGGGTCTGAAAATCCGGAGGTGAATATTCCCGTTATAATTATCCAGGCGTCACTGATACTATCTGCGCGAAAGAAAATCCATGCAAATGTAACAAAGGCAAACACAAATATCTGTTTTAGGATTCTCGGCACTCTTTCTTTGTAAAACGAGGTCCTTTCCGCTTCTCGTGTCAGGAAGCGCCCGAGGGCATGTACCGCGCCCCAGATGATAAATGTCCAGGCAGCACCGTGCCATAAGCCCGAAATCACCATAGTCAGAAACATGTTTTTGTATGTGTTGAATTTCCCCCTGCGGTTGCCGCCCAGGGGAATATAGACGTAGTCTTTGAACCAGGTGGAAAGACTGATGTGCCACCTCGACCAGAAATCACCGAGGCCCGTTGCTAAATATGGGTTATTGAAGTTCAACATCAGGCGAAAGCCCATCATCCGCGCCACGCCACGCGCCATGTCCGTGTAGCCGCTGAAGTCAAAATAAATCTGCCAACAAAACAGGAAGGTAGCCAGAATCAAGGCGGGCGACTGAAATTTGTCGGGAGTAGAATACACTTTGTCAACGTAAAGAGCAAGGTAGTCAGCCAGGGCCACTTTCTTGAAGAGCCCTACGATGAAGAGGGAAAGCCCATCAGAGACGTCCTGAACGGAGACTCTTGGTTCTTTACGCAACTGAGGGAGGAGGTTTCCGGCTCTTTCGATTGGTCCGGCCAGCAGCCGGGGAAAAAGCGAGACGAAGGCGGCATACCTTATGAGGCTCCTCTCTCTTTCTATATTGCCGCGGTAGTAATCGATGGTGTAGCTCATCGACTGGAAGATGTAGAACGATAAACCGACAGGCAAAAGTAAGCCGGGCGCGCCGATGAAATACGGGACATTCAAGGATGATAAGAGAATGTTCAGGTTCTCAGTGATGAAGCCGGCATATTTGAAAAAACCCAGCAGGGCGAGATTGTTCACTATGCTTATGGAAAGCCATAACTTTCGGCGTCCTCTCTTTTCCATGATTGTAACAACTGTGTAATCCAGTATAGTCGAATATGCTATCAGAATCAGATAAAGGGGATTGAAGCACGCGTAGAAAAAATAGGAAACAGCCAAAAGCCACCCGAGCCTGAACCTGGTTGGCTTGAGAGCCAGGTAGATTGGATAGGCAATCAGGAAGAATAATACGAACGCCCAGGTGTGGAATAACATTTCTCGTGCCCTTCTATTTCATCAACACCTGAATATGTGCCTCTACAGAAGCAGCCAGCCCCTCTAAATCATACCCTCCCTCAAGAACAGAAACCAGTCGACCTTGACAACACTTTTGGGCTATGGTTTTGACGATAGCCGTAAGCTGGGCAAATCCCTGCGCAGTAACCTTCATTCCACCGAGCAGGTCATTTTCGTGGGCATCGAAACCGGCGGAGATAAGCACAAAGTCCGGGGAAAAAGTTAAAGCCGCAGGCTCAAGTTTCTCTTTAAACACCCTCACATAATCATCGTCTGTTGAACCAGCCGGCAGGGGCACGTTAATATTGTAATTCAGACCTTTCCCGCTCCCCTTTTCCGCTTCGCTTCCGGTGCCCGGATAAAAGGGATACTGGTGCACGCCAAAGTATAAGACGTTAGGGTCATCATAAAACATCGCCTGAGTAGCGTTGCCGTGGTGCACGTCCCAATCCACAATGAGTATCTTTGACAGGTGGTATTTTTTTTGAATATAGCGGGCGCCGATGGCAACATTGTTGAAGATACAAAATCCCATTGCCGCATCCTCTACTGCGTGGTGACCCGGCGGGCGGACGGCACAAAAGGCATTCGTAATTTTCTTCTGCATAACTGCATCGATGGCGGAGAACACCCCCCCTACCGCCATTAACGCCGCATCATAGGACCTCGGCGATATCGGAGTGTCCATGGAATCCAGATATCTTGTGCCGTTTCGGCAACTGTTTTCGGCCCGCTGTATATACTCAGGACTGTGAACCATTTGAATCCATTCTACCGCAGCAGGAGATGGGCTAAGCGCTAATAATTGAGAGTATAATCCCTTTTGTTTTAAACCCTCGACTATCGCGACCAACCTCTGCGGCCTCTCTGGATGTCCTTCGGTTGTTTTGTGTTCAAGGTAAATATCATGATAGACAAATCCCGTTTTTACTTTTTTCTGCCCCTTTTCTTCCACTACGTCCTCCTGTTCATTAGATGTGTTATCAGGAACCTTTCTTACGCATCGAAATCCATAGATATCGTATCCAAAGCAAGCATCGGCATAGTCAGGATTTTCCTTAAACCAGGCGTAATGTTTTAATTTTGATTGATTATCCCCGAAAAAATACCTCGTTTTGGTTCCTGCCCGACAGGCGTGTTCCCACTCTGCTTCTATAGGTAGTCTATATCCATTTTCATTAAAATTACATTCCCAGGTTTCTAAATCGTAACAGGCTTGAAGCTTTTCCAGGATAGAACGGGCAGTACAGTATCTTACCGCGTCAGACCAGCATACCTGCTCCACAGGCTTCTTGCTTTCTTTCCAACGGGAAGGATTTTCCCCTATAACTCTTTGATATTCCTCTTCAGTCACTGGATATTTATCTATGTAGAATGAACTTATATGAACCTTATGAGGTTTTTCATCTATCTGGCCTTTCTCATCTCTCATTATAAACCAACTGCTTGGAACCAAAATCATCTCGGCACCGGATGTGCTCTTTACCTCCTTGACAAGGTCAATAGTATTATCTTCTCGGAGGAGAAATAAGAGACCGAGTAAAAAAAGTGCAAATAAGAAAACTGCCGGTTTAATATATTGTTTCATAAGTTGCACCCGTTCTAATAAATTCCCTGATTTCTCTCCTGATTTCTTCCGCGTACTCGACTGCAGTTCTGTTCTGTGCACAGCCATAGCCTGCCTGTCGGGCCCATTCCCTTGCCAGAGCACCAACGCTTGCTGGAACCTCTTCTATACGAGACCAGAGCTTGATTTGGTCAAGAAGAGAACAAGCCTCCGAGTAAGCTTCCGGACCTTCCTGTTCAATAAGGTCTTTCAGCTTGTTGATTGCTTCAGTCTCGTGTCGTAGATATTCTGAGGCTGGTCTATCTCCCATACGGCTATGGTACTCTATGTCCATCTCCTTTATATTATTTTTCATCTGACCGAAGAAGGATTGAAGTTCTGAATTGTCTTTTTCCTTTTTTCTCCACGAATCTATTGTTTCACTCGTTCTCCGGATAAAATTTGCATATTCTTCAAGTCTTCTCGCGTCTGTATTGATACTGTATAAAAAGTCGCCCGTGACCTTTTGCAAAAGCTCTTTCTTTTTTGTTTGTATACCTGCTTTAAAGATTTTTTTTACCCGATTACGACCATCACAATCATGGAAGCCGGCGTTATTCTCTGGATACCTTCGAAGCCTTTTTTTTCGCTTAAGATTAGAAATGGACCCAAGACACTGTCTTGAAAACTCTACTGGTGTATCTTTGTGTCCTTCCAAGGCATAGATGAGAGCTTGTCCCGAGGGTGGAACTTTTTTACTGAGATGAAACATGGTTTTTTCTCCCTCAAACCAAACAGGATAGGTATAACGGCCCAGGCATGGCCGCCATGGCCGGCTTTTTTCGCTTCTAAAGCCGAAAGCGGTCTTTATGTTATTTATTTCAGTGAGATGGGTTTTCCACTTTGCTGGAAAAGGTCTTGTCCAGGCGATTTCTGTATCTTTTTCTAAGTAAGAAGGAAATATTTCTTCTTTGTGCCAAATTCCAGGAGAGCTAATTAACCTAAGGTATACGCTATTGCCATCAACTTGTATCTCAACCGCTTTGATAAAAACCCGCTCTTTTTCAGCATCTTCTAAGAGAAGCTTCAACTTCTGGTTGCCAGCAGCCCAGGCACATATTAGCATCCCGTCTTCGCCTTTTAACAGACCTACAAATAGGTTTTCCGATGGAATATCAAGTTTAGTAGCGGAGCGATATTTGTTTGGATCGTAGATAATATCATCCAGAATTATGCCGGGAAGCACTCCATAGCTGATTTTGGAAAAGATAAATATTCCTTCCATATTCTGGGAAGGTTTTATCTCTATTGTCCCGTCGAGGTCGAAGAAAAAACTTACCTTTATCTGTTCCCCCCCCACAGAAAAAAGAGCTCTTATTTCCACCTGCTCGCTTTTGTCTTCCTCTATAACTTTGCAGGAAGTAATCTTTTCAGAGCATTTTTCCTCCGAACTGAAAGGAAGGATTGTTAAGACCTTCTTATTAGAGCGGATTTTCAGCCCACCCTCTTCTTTACTAAATTCTACCTCCCAACTTGCACCCTCCAGGAATAGTGTGCCGTCTGCATCCCAGTTATCACGGATCGATATTTCAGCCTGAACTATCGTAGAGATACACAGAATAAAGATAAGTAAAAAGGAAAATTCTTTTCTGAAAACTCCACGAGGCTTAATTGTGCTTAATATTTTCATCGGTACCTGCTTTTAACGGCTTTTCTTAGGCATTTCGATTATCTTTGCATTATCATCTTCAGGACTTGATATACAATTCAAATTTCCTCCTGAAATATTACTACCTCTTCAAATCGCTGAATCTTCCGGCACTGCTGGATATGTTGTCAGAGGAATTTCTTACGCATCGAAATCCTATAGCATCGCTGGCAAGGCACGTATCATCAATTGAAGGGTCGCTTGAGCGGGCGGATGTTCGCATACTATCTCCGGTTGAGTTCCAGGCGCCGCCTCGCAGGACTCTTTCCTTACCTTTGGCCGGCCCCTTCGGGTTTTTCTCCGGACTCTGTTTGTAATAATTCTCGCAATAAAAATCGCCGCACCACTCTGCAACATTTCCATGCATATCATAGAGCCCCCAGGAATTGGGCTTCTTTGTTCCGACGGGATGTGTCTTTCCGGATGAATTGCCGGCATACCACGTATATGTTTTGAGGGACGTCGCATCGTTACCAAAGCTGTACCTTGTGCGCGTGCCCGCCCGACAGGCATATTCCCATTCAGCTTCCGTCGGCAGCCTGTATCCGTTGCAGTCAAAGTTACATTGCCAGGTTTCCTCGTCGTAGCAAGGCTCGAGTCCTTCAGCGAGTGAACGCTCGTTGCAATATAAAGCGGCATCAGTCCAGTTCATTTGCTCCAGGGGTCGGTCGGGACTTTTGAAATGCGAGGGGTCGGAGATTTGATACTTTTTGAATTGTCCCTGAACTACTTCGAATCTATCCATCCAAAAAGAGCTGACCCATACTCTGTGTACGGGCGACTCGTCGGATTCTCCTTTCCTGCTTCCCATATCAAAGAAGCCTCCGCCAATTACAACCATTTCTATTCCTGTCTTTGTCTTTACGACCCGTGGCTCGCCGGTTGTCTCCTCTGTACGCCGGCAGCCGGGTATTAGCAGTAATAGCATCAACGGACCCAAAATTCTTACGGTAAGTTTAATAATTCTGTGCCCCATCCGCTATATTCCTGAAGAAGGACTTTTTCTCATAAGTTTCGCATTCACTTAAGTTCCCTCGGCATCATAATCGGCACCCAATCGGGCTCCTTATTATGGTTCCCGTCAGTGGTAACTTTGACCCATTTGCCTGTCATGTCACTGACACATATATTCCAGCCCGGCGCTTTGCCGCCCACCATCTCTTGTGCCTTGGGGCCGTGGCTGAAAGCGATATACCTGCCGTCCGGCGAGAAGTCAGAGTGGTAAACCTCGTCCTCTTTGCCGCACTTAACGACACGCTGAACGCCAGTCACTCGCGGCACTGTGGATGTCAAGTCGATACCGGCTGTGCATAAAACCCAATCACTCAAGCCCCACGTAATCCTGCTGCTATCGAGACTACAGTCCTGCCTGCAGCCCGTGACTCCATATTGTGTTAAGTCAAAAACTTTGGTGCCGTTGGCCTCAAAAGCCAGATTCGCGTGTTTGAAACCCATTCCACCATGGACGGTGGCAAGAAACCATTTACCGTCAGGTGACCAGCAAATATTGTAAAGATGATGTAAATTTTTATTTGGGTGCTGCCTGTGTTTGCGGGTTTCTATATCATAAAAGACAAGTTCCTTAGTGGCGTAGTCCGTAATAGTGTAACGGCCGAATTCGCCCTTTAGATATGCGATAGTTTTCCCGTCGGGACCCCAACACGCCTGTCGTGCGTTGTTAGCGACCTTTACTCGGCCGGTTCCATCAATATTCATATAATAAACATTCCGAACTTTTTTCTTCTCCACCAACTCATCAGCAACAAAACATATCTTGCTTCCATCGGGGGAGGCATGGGGATACATCTCATCTGTGTCAGCGGTGCGTGTAAGATTAACCGGGTTTGAACCGTCTGCATTTATCAGGTACAGTTCCCAGTTTTTCCTGCCGCCGGTTTGCCGGTATGTTTCGTACACTATTCTAAAGGGGAGCCGGCCCAGCTTCTCCTTAGAGAGTGCTGTTGACCCGAAAACATCCTGATTTACCGGAAGGAGAATTAACAAGAGAGGCAAGAGAATTCCTATACCTGTTCCAGGCAATTTAGTCTTTGACATATTGGCCATTCTTTCTTTTGACTCTTTTAGACTATATTATTTCTGCTTTAGATTTATCATCGGCTGATTGTTCGGAATCGAAATCGGCACCCAATCGGGCTCCTTGTTGTGGTTACCATCGGTGGTAATTTGTACCCATTTGCCTGTCAAATCACCGACACAGATATTCCACCCTCTGGCTTTACCTGCTACCTGCTGTCCTCCCTTGAAGGGGCCATAGCTGAAGGCGATATACCTGCCGTCCGGTGAGAAGTCAACATGATAAACTTTGAATTTACGCTGGCAGTTAACAACATCACGAATATTAGTTACCCGTGGAGCACCGGACCTGGCGTCGAAATCGCCAACACGTAGATTCCAATCAGTTTCCCCCCATATCATCTTTGTACCGTCAGGACTAAAGTCAGGTCTACACCCCCTGACCGCCCATCGTTCCAGGTCGAATAGTTTTGTCCCATTTGCTTCAAAAGTTAGGATGGTATCGCTGTAATCCATGCCGCCGTGCACGACACCGACAAACCAGTTGCCGTCTGGCGACCAGCAAATCGCATAAATGTGGTGCAAAGCTTTATTCGGGTGCTGCCGATGCTGACGGGTTTGCAAATTATAGATGAAAAGTCCCGAGGTTGCGTACTCCCTGGTACTGTACCGGTTATATTCTCCCTTTAAATAAGCGATGCTTTTGCCGTCCGGACTCCAGCAGGGCTGCCGAGCGTTATCAGCGACTTTGACCCGGCCGGTTCCATTGACTTTCATGTAGTAGACACTTCTGACTTTTCTTCTTCCCGTCCCTTTATCAGTAACGAAGCAAATCTTCGTGCCGTCAGGACAAACGTGCGGATACATCTCATCTAATTCAGGAGTTCTGGTGAGATTAACCGGATTGGTACCGTCCGGATTTATCAAGAACAGCTCCCAGTTGTGCCTGTCGCCGGTTCTGCGGTACGTTTCGTACACTATCTTAAAAGGGATTTCTTCAAGGTTCACCCCGTTAGACATTTTTTTTTCGCTGGTTCTAACGGGCTTCAATTCAGCCCGCGGCGACGGGAGCTTTCTCAGCCTTGGCCGGTCTGCCGCTCGTGTTCCGCGAGCAGTGCCATTGACTGCGGCTAAAGTTAGCATCAGCGGGATAAAAATGCCTGCACTTTTCATAGGCAATCCCGTTTTTAAAATTCGACCTGCCTCCATCTTTTCGTCCGGTTGTTATGAGAGTATTTCACAACTATTCTTCCTGTCTTGAGGAAAGCGCAGCGAGGCCTTGCTCAAGACACATCGTCGCCAATGCTGCCGGTGCCATATAGTCCAGGCTGCTATGTCCGGCAATGACGGCCTGCCGGAATAGTTATTATAATCCATCCGCCGGCGGTCCGCAACATATCTGAACTCATCGATGCTCAAGAACACTTCTCTATTGAGCAATTCATCTCTAAGTCTGTTGTTGAATGACCCTATATAACCGTTCTCCCAGGCAGTGCCTGAAGCAATATACAACGTGTTTATCCCTGATTCTCTGAGCTATTTCTTCACGGCCTTCGAGACAAACTCCGGCCCACTGTCACTACGGATATAGGCAGGACAGCAGCCAACCTGATTCCGCATCCACGTAATACAGCCAATTTTCAAAAGTATGTCAGTAATGCTCGTTTCGGAGACCACAATTGTAGGTTCTCTCCATTCAAAAGAGAGCATCTTCCCATCTCAGAAACAGGAGAAATAGGCGAATCTGATGTTTTCTTTCTTGTGAACTTTTGTGCACAACCTGTTTTGGAGAAAAAACACGAGATGGTGGGGGGATGGGTGAATACTTACAAGGCAAAGAGTTATAAATGGGCAGGGGCGGATTCGAACCGCCGACACACGGATTTTCAGTCCGTTGCTCTACCAGATGAGCTACTGCCGCAACAAGGCAAGGAGGTTCTCTTTTGTCAGTAACGCGATATCTTCGACTCGCTCAAGGAAAGGCTCGACATCCCGAACGATCTGCTTCCATTGGAACGTCTCAACGCGCTGGCAGACAAGTTCTCGCCAATTCGCAAGGGTGACTTTCGGCCCCTTCCAGTCGGTCTGTTGGAGGGCATTGGTCAGCAGCTCAATGTTTGGTCCAGGCCAAGTTCTGTCCGACAGGTACCAGATGAGGTCGTAGATGTCTCGGCCTTTAGTGTACCGACGTGTCAGGACCGCGTGCAACTTGCCTGCAAGCAGGGACGCCTTATCATGATGCCTCAGATTGAGGGTAATGTGTCGCCTTACGATAGTTGAGACAACTTCTGCCCCTGACGGTGGATTCGTGTCCACCTCCACCTTGATAGAAAGAGTCTCAGATTCATGACCAGATAGGCCGAACTCGAATAGGAGACCTCTGAATCGAACAAAGGCGGATTTGACGGTTTTCGTGTTGTTGATACGAATGTTGATGTCGTAATTCTCGGCCTCAAAGGCTTTCCCGGCATTAGCCAGATTCTCCCGGAAGTTGTCATTTATGCCAGGATCGACCAAGGCAAAATCCAGGTCTTCAGAGAATCGCGGCATTGAATATAGGAAGCGCAATGCTGTCCCGCCTTGAAACACCCATGTATTGAAGACTGCACGATCCTGAAAAATCTGTAGCAAGCGGGCCTGCAAGTACTCTCTTATGATGCACCGGCCTGAAATCTGATTGGCAACGCCATCGACAATCTGTTTTAGAAGTGCCTTCATAACTCCTCCCCTGTTTCCTGCTCGACCAATTTGGTGATGATGTTTGCGGCTCGACGAAGTTTCGTGCTGTTGCTCATCCCTGCCAGCCCTCTAAGTGTGTCGATATCGAGATTCTCGAGATTCTGAAGTCGAAGCTCGGCCAGAAAGTCATAATCGTCGGCACCCGGGGTCAAGTAAACAAGGTCCAATAGGGCTTTTTCAGGTGCGGCCACGAATGCCCTTTGGCCTAAAACCAGTTCAACCGGCTGATAACCGAAAAACCAGTCCTTCTTAATATGCCTGAATACGAATTTGCCCAGCGACGTTTCCGCCCGCTCGGGCCTCTGTGTGGTGACGCTTGTTACCGTAGGAACATGCTCCGGGATCATCCCGAAGTGTCCCAATGCCGAGTGCAGGCTCACGTAAGAAGGCTTCTTAATAGCATTTGCAAGAACAAAAGGATGCGATGTCACCTTCCGGTAGGGCTCAGCCAGGACATATAATCCTTTCTTAAGCTGAACCAGTCTACCGATCTTGACCCAGCGGCTGAGCTGTAGCCGCAACGCGGGCACGCTTTCGCTACTTGCGGCCAGGAAGCCGGTTCGGAAGACCGGTTCGTCCGCCACCTTCTGTAGTAGTTCTTCCCATTTCATTGCAGTAAGTTATCATAAACGCTAATCTGATGCAATATACATCGGCATTTTCAGCGATGTTCGCCAGAAATCGAGTGTATTTGCCAGCGAATCTCATTGCCAATCGTCACCTAACAAGTTACCTATGAAGCTCGTCCGAGACAACGGACTTCGAAGCCATACCTCATATCGTGAATCAGGCACTCGGATTTTCTAAACGAGTCTCCATTGGCCGGCATCAGAATCGGATGAGGACATCGGTTCTTGGCCAGGAAATTAGGATTAACAGGAGAATGTCACTGAGACACTCGGACTGATTCTGTTGCGCACCTGTTGCGCACTCCCCATTTTGCCCCAATATCCTATCCCATCAAGAAACCTTTACGGTGAGATACAATGTTTCCCGTCAGCAGAAGTGGCATTTCATCGGGGGCAGGATTCTTCGCTTCACTTCGTTGCGCTCAGAATGACAGGGTTATGCGTTACGCTCAGAATGACAAACTGCTATATATACTTGTAAATAAAAAAATCACCATTCCTTAGTTAGAAACAAGGATTGTTAAACTGACGCCGGAAAGGAGCGGCCAGGCGTAAAAAACCGCGACCATCGGATTTAAAGCCCATCACACTTTCAACCGATAAAAAAATGGGCTGAGGTCAAGAAGGAGGAAAGAGGAGAGAGGAATTAATAGGCCCCAGCCCTTTATATTTATAGTTATTACACCGTCATCGAACAAAAATCCAGCATGTAAACATAACCTCGCTTACCTTTGTGTTTATGGCAGGGCATTTACAGAACTTGACATTTCTTCAGATTTTGTTTTAATTTTTGGCCAAAATCAGTCATAATTGGTCGCGGAAATTCAGTTCGGCAGGCGTTCATATTAGCGACTGTGGAAAAACTGTTAATGTAATCGAGTTTTGCCCGAACAGGTAAATGTAAAAAGTTCAATGAAAGGACGGAAAAATGAAGAACACAATTTTTGCGTGCCTGGCGGTTCTGGCTGTATCCGTTGGAGTGATGGCTGGCTGTGGGAGCAGAGAGCCGGCAGAGGAACCTTCAAAGGAACCTACAAAGGAGCCTACAAAGGAGCCTTCAAAGGAAGTAGGGCCCACAGTGGCCAGGAAGGCGCCGGACTTTACACTAAGCAGCTTCGACGGCAAAACTATAAGCCTTTCTGACTACAGGGGCAAAATTGTCGTCCTGGAGTGGTTCAATTACGAATGCCCCTTTGTCCTGCACCATTACGGGTTGCCGAATACGATGGTTGAGCTTGCAAACAAGTACAAAGACAAGAATGTCGTCTGGCTTGCGATAAACAGCACAAACAGCACCACCGCGGAGGCCAACATTGAGTTTGCAGAAAAGCGCAAGCTCCCCTATCCCATACTTGATGACAGGTCCGGCACCGTCGGCCGCGCTTATGGGGCAAAGACTACACCGCATATGTACATTATAAACACAAAAGGCGGTATCGCCTATCAGGGAGCAATTGATAATGACCCAAGGGGAAGAAAGAAACAGGGCCTAATCAACTATGTTGACAGGGCCCTGACGGAGCTGACCGGTGGCAAAGAGGTAAGCACCACGGACACTATGCCCTATGGCTGTACTGTCAAGTACGCTAAGTAGACCTGGTTCCTGTAATTCTATTGAGACTTTATCAGCCCAGTGGAGTTATATTGTTGTTAGCTGAAAAGCAATTAAGAGAGGACTATAAAATGAGAAATTACATTGTTGTTGCGATGTCGGCAGTTCTGCTGGTATCGGCCTTGGTACTGAGTGGCTGTAAGAGCAAAGAGTCAGAACCTGAGTCGGAAGTCGTCAAGCGCCAAGCAAGCGTGGAGGCAAATCCCGAAGCCGAGAAAGCTGCCATAGAGGTTGCTGGGGCCTGGCTGAAGTTGATTGATGACGGAAAATACTCCCAAAGCTGGGATGAGGCCGCCGAATACGTCAAGGCGCTTGTAAACAGGGACGATTGGCAAAAAAGTCTTCGAGGCGCCAGGCAGCCTCTTGGCAGATTGGTCTCCAGAGAGCTCAAAACCAAAAGCTACACTACATCGGCTCCGGGGGCGCCGGATGGCCAATATGTCATAATTCAGTACGATACGAGTTTCCAGAACAAGGTCTCCGCCATTGAGACGGTCACACCAATGTTGGACAAGGATGGAAAATGGAAGGTTTCCGGCTACTATATCAGGTAGTTACACGTACGTGTTTAGCTAATCGGATGATTGGCCCCAACGATTGTCTGCGCAAGCAGATGTGGGGAACCAACATACCGCGAAGCCGATGTGCATTTCCCGTTTATTGGTGATTAAGGAGCTGACAGATTGCCGATACTTATAGAAGCGATATATGTCGGGCGTAACGAACGGATATAAGAAAGTATCGTCTCTGAAAGACATCGATATTCGATTCTATCATATCGCCCGGTCGGGGCCGGGTAAACGGCCTTAAAATCCCTAAATGTGAGAGGTGTTAAAATGACAAAATGGGCATTTCTTACGGTGCTGCTTTATATATGCCTGGTGGTGATTGTCTTTATGCCTTTGGTTACGTCCGTAGCTTTTTTCAACTGGGCCGATGTTTACGAAATTCTCGAAGCTTACACGGCCTGGCAGTTTTGGCTGCTTTGCGGGATTATAACGGTAATACAGGCATTGATGCTGTTGTTTCCAGTAAGGACAGCGGCAGAGGCGCCGAAGCCACAGCGGCTGATTTGGGTACCCGTAGTAACGGCGGCACTATTATTTTCCATCCTGGTTCTGGGCGTATTATGGTCGATATTATTGGCGATTTGGGGCGATGATGTTGGTGGGGCAGTGTATACCTGGGCAAGTCTGATCTTCTTTGCTGTTAGCTGGCTCGTCTGGTCGGTTTTGTTTTATCGTTTCTACCGCAATGTTGAGCCAGGGGCGTTGACTCAGCGACTGACGACCTGGCTGCTGCGCGGCAGTATTCTTGAACTCCTTGTGGCTGTGCCAAGCCACATTATTGTAAGGCGAAGAGGAGATTGCTCTGCACCGGGGCTCACGTGGCTCGGTATAGCGGCGGGTCTGGTGATTATGGCCATTGCTTTTGGGCCCGGATTGTTCTTCCTGTTTTGCAAAAGATTCGAAAGAATGAAGCCCGCAAGCAAACGCAACAGTCATCAGGTCTCTGATTAACACTCTCAACGGCACCGCCGGATTAGGTGACTGCCCGCTGATTGCTTGGCCAAAAACCAAATCTCAAAACCCGTTATTGACGAAACGGCCTTTGAAGACTATTCTAATCACTATCTGTTGCGGAAGCAGTATTTGTCATTCCTGCGAAAGCAGGAATCCAGTTTTTGCGCTGTAGAACCCTGCTTTCGCAGGCGTGACATAGCGAAAGAGGCTTTCCGCAACAGGAACTAATTATCTGAATAACTTGTCAGTCGCAATGCGAGCGACGAGCCACGAACCACAAATTTTAGAGAGATTTTTGCAATGCTCAAAAGAACACATACTTGCGGACAGCTTCGGCTAAGCGATGCCGGAAAAAAGGTAATACTGGCAGGATGGGCACATTCTTATCGAGACCACGGCAACCTGGTTTTCATCGACCTGCGTGATAAAGAAGGCCTGACCCAGTTGGTTTTTAATCCTGTAACCCAGCCAAATGTCCACAAGCTGGCAAAGACAGTCCGCTGCGAATGGGTGATAGCCGCCAGGGGAATGATTCAGCCGCGAAGCGAGGGCATGGAAAATCCAAAGCTGCCGACCGGCCAAATCGAAGTCTCTGTGCAGCAATTGGAAATCCTGAATCCCTCCAAAACTCCACCGTTTGAAATCGACAGCGCCGAGAAAACAAGCGAGGAGTTGCGTCTCACCGCCCGCTATATTGACCTGCGGCGCCCGAAGATGTACCAGAAGCTCAGGGTACGCCATCGCGTCGCCAAAATTGTCCGCGATTATTTTGACAGATTGGGCTTCCTGGAGATTGAGACGCCGTTTTTAGCCAAGAGTACACCGGAGGGAGCCAGGGACTTTCTCGTGCCAAGCAGGTTGCACGAAAACTGCTTCTACGCACTCCCGCAGTCGCCGCAGCTTTTTAAGCAGATTCTAATGGTCGGCGGCGTCGATAAATACTTCCAGATAGTCCGTTGCTTCCGCGATGAAGACCCGCGGGCTGACAGGCAGGCGGAATTTACCCAGGTTGATGTCGAGATGAGCTTCGTCGATAGTAATGATGTCATCGGCGTTCACGAAAATCTTATTGCAAAGATATGGAAGCAGATACTCGATGTGGATGTGAAGGCGCCGATGCGGCGGCTCTCTTACAAGGAGGCAATGGCGGATTACGGAACCGACCGGCCCGATTTACGCTTCGATATGAAGCTAAAGGAAATATCTGATATCGCAAAAAAAAGCTCGTTCAACGTTTTTACATCAGCCGTTGAAAAAGGTGCGCTCGTAAAAGGTCTTTGTGCACCAGGCGAAAAATATTCCAGAAGCGATATCGAAAACACCCTCACCGCCTTCGTCGCAGACTATGGAGCGAAGGGACTGGCCTGGACAAAGGTCAAAAAGCAGGATGAGAAACTTTCGCTTGCCGGCGGTACTGCTAAGTTCTTCAGCCCCGACTTGCAGAAGAAGATAATTGAACGTTTCGAAGCAAAGGATGGGGACATGATTTTGCTTGTCGCAGATAAAGAAAAAAACGCCAACAAGGCCTTGACGCCGCTGAGGTGCAAACTGGCTAAAGACCTCAAGCTCTATGACCAAAACTGCTTTGAGTTTGTCTGGGTCGTTGACTTTCCGTTGTTTGAGGCAAATGAGGACGAAAAGCGATACGATTCACTGCACCATCCGTTCACAGCTCCCACGCAGGAGGACCTGGACAAACTGGAAACAGACCCGGCCAATGTCTGCTCTCAGGCCTATGATATCGTCGTTAATGGTTGTGAGATTGGCGGAGGCAGTATTCGTATCCACGACCCAAAGGTTCAGCAGAAGCTTTTTGACCTCCTCAATATATCGAAGAAGCAGGCACGCCGGCAGTTTGGCTTCTTTCTAAAGGCACTCGAATACGGCGCTCCGCCGCACGGCGGAATAGCCATCGGCTTGGACAGACTCATTATGTTGCTTACCGGAACAGATAATATCAGGGATGTTATCGCCTTCCCGAAGACACAGAGAGGCCAGTGTCTCTTGACGGATGCGCCCAGCGAGGTGGACGCCGGACAGCTCGAGGAGCTGAACCTGCGGACCCAGAGGCACCTGCACGCAATCGAGCAAAAAAAAGATGACCAAAAATAACAGCCGTGCCAACAGCCGAGGGAACACACATTGGTTCATTGTTCATTGTAGGGGCAGCCCCGTGTGGCTGCCCATTCAGAAATGATTCGATGTCAGAGATAGTCTGCTGTTTGAGGAGTATATCTCTTGCTTTTGTTTCTTCCCTATAAAGTTGACGTTCAGAGCAGTAGAAAGCCGTTTGCAAACTACCTCGTTATGATTGGTATAGTGGCGGCGTTTGCTTTACAGTTGACTGCTGCGCACCAACAAGCCCAACGATTTGTTTTGGATGGGTGGTCTGTCGCGGGGCTGGTTGGGCACATGTGGCTGCACACGGGATACTTTCATATTATAGGAAACTTGATTTTCCTATGGGTTTTCGGAAATGCCCTATGTCAAAAAGTGGGAAATCTCCTCTATCTGCCTGTATACATAGCAACCGGACTCGCCGCTGCCGTTGTCCATCTTATTTTTGACGACCGTATGGCCGTTGGGGCAAGTGGGGCGATATTCGGTATTGTTGGGGCGTATTTTGTGTTGTTTCCGTTTAATTCCATAAAATGCCTTCTTTGGTTTTTAGTCTATGTGAGACGAATCAAGATAGCCGGGATTTGGATAATTCTATTGTGGGTCGTACTGAATGTTCTGGGAGCTGTCAGTGGATACACGGGAGGAGCTGCTTATTTTGCGCACATCGGCGGTTTCGTTGGAGGGGTTATATTGGCAATAATCCTGCTGAACACAAAATTGGTAGCCAGAGACAGTATGGATGATGCCATTGCCAGGTCGCTGAAGATATAACAAGAGCGCAAATTATTGGCTTGTATTTTCAACTCATATTGCGGATAACTGTATTACTTGGGTTGTTACGCACCGATAGAAGACTTTCTGTTGTTAGAGAGCGATTATTATGGTAGCAATTTTAGAGAACTGGCGGGAATTTGCTGTTCCTGTCGGGATTTTGCTTTCCGCCGTTGTTGCGGCGTTGATAGTCCATTATCTGCTGCTTAAGATTCTACCGCGGCTCAGCCGCGCCGTTACCGTCATCCCGGAAGGGGCTCTCAAAAAACATTTCTGCAGGCCTTTACGCTGGTTGTTGCTTTTTGTCGCCGTTCGGTTTGCGCTGCCG